>SKHH01000105.1 GCA_007117055.1 Lishizhenia sp.
ACCTCATCCACTTGATTGGATATATGAGAATACGGAATTGGAATTAAACGAACTTCAAACGACTCTTTATTTTTTGAGGCTGGAAAGGTAAATTCTTGGGTGAGCAAATCAAAAGTCGTTGAGTCTTCAAACAGGAATAAGCCATCTTTTTCAGTAAAAGGAACCCAATCCCGTCCAATTAAATTATACATGTGGAATAATTGCTGATTTTTTTGATTAATCAATTCAATTACTCTTTCTTTTCGCTCTTCTAGTTCTTTAATTTTTCTTTTAATTGCAGATAATTGATCATAATAAGCCACCAAAGCATCTTGCTTTTTTCCTCTCGCTTTTGCACCAGAATCTGTTTTGTACTTTTTATCGTTTGTTGTTATGGGACGCATTCTCAGATCACTTAAATCTTTCTCCGTTTTTTCTATTTGTAACAACTTATCTTGTTTTTTATCTTCAAAGTAATCTAATTTGAAGTCTAGTCCTTTTTTACCAGTTATCGATTCCTCAAGATCTTCGATATCCTTTTTAACCCGATTAATCATCGTATAATAAGTTGCTTCACCAGAAAAACTAGAATCAGGGGATAAAAAACGTGATTCAGTTGAGCCAAAAAGCGGATAAGACTTCCCTCCTTTTTCGATTACCACTGTTGTTTGTTTTTCGCTATTATACCCCCAGACATCCAAGTGAATTGAGGTTTGCCGATTTTCACCAAAAGTTTCAAAATCCAGCACGGAATAACGCATTGGTTCCACCTTCTGCTTCCGTTTTTTAGCGGACTCATCCTCAACAATTTTTGAAGGATAAGGAAATAACCCAACCGCTTTTGGCAGTCCCCTATTCCATCTTCCTTTCTCATCTTTTTCCCTTTCTTCAAAAAGTCCGGAGGTACTTGATCCATCACCTGCTGCCGTTAACACATTTATAAAAAGATCCGCTTCTCCACCCAGTTTAGTAAACAATTGAAAAGCTCTTTTTTCTACCCACAAATTCACAGCTTCATTCATGGCGTCTAGAATTTGTTTAATCTCTTTTGCTGAAAGGTTGCTAAAACCTTCGAGCAATGCAACTTTATCATTAAATGCTAAACTAGGATTAAGTACTGCCTGTAATTTAGGATGCGTTTTTTTTAAACCTCCTTTAGTTTTAAAAATCCCATCGGGTAAATTCGGCAACAATAACTCTTCAAACTTTGAGTAATCGTATTCCAGTCCTTCTTTCTCTAATGTGTTTTTACGCTTGGCGTGCAGTAGTTTATTTAACTCCCATACGGCTTGTTTATTGGCTGCTTCTGCTAATATTCCCTTCGGTGCTTTTTTTATTTCTTCCGAATAAATCACCAATAATTGAGGTTGATTTATGATATTTAACTCAATACTGTCGTAATTAGTCTCACCATTGGGCAGTCGAATATCAGGCCCAGTATACACAAAATAACGCCCAATGTTATGTTCTAGAATAGGACTTTTTTTAACTGTATGAAATAAATAAGCTTTGTCTTGAGGTGTTAAGAAATAATCTTCCTGTGCCCCAATAAAAAAAGTTATTCCTAAAAAAATAGTAAGTAAAAATTGTTTCATTTATAAAGCATTTATTCTACACTTATCAATACTTTCAACAAAATCCTGACCAACATTGTGCAGAATTAAATTGAAGTAAATAATCATATAACAAAGTTGAAAAATAAAGTTACTAACAAATAGAATATGTAAAAAAGTTACTAACCGTTTACTATTGATCAATTGATTGGAGATATTGTTCTAAATCCGTATCTGTATCGATATTCAGCTGCTTTCTTAATCTATATCGCATGGAGCGAACAGCTTTTTCACTTTTTCCTAAACTTAAACTCGCCTCTTTCGTGCTAAAACCTTGGATAAATAATACGGCTAAAAAAAACTCACTGGATTCATCAGTTCCTAAAATTTCTTTTAACTTGTTGTACTTTTTTGACTGATTCATTTTGAAGTCAACCAGCATTTCTTGTTCAAAAACACCATTGAGAAACTGCTTAAACTCGTTGTTAAAGCTTTGCAATATTCGTATTCCTTCGCCGAGGTCTTTAACTTTTTTCACTTCTTGAACTACAGCATCGAGACGACTCAATAATGCTTTTTGTTTATCTGCTTGAAGCGACAGTTGTTCCGCTTTTTGCTTTTCAAAATTTCGTTCCATCTCAACTTTCTGTCGGGCTTGATTGGCTCTTTCCACTTCTTTTTTAGCAATGGCGGCTTCTTTTTCTTGAAGTTTGAACTTGGCTTGAACTAATTTTTTTTGATTTCTAAGAAAAAGAAATAAAAAGATCATAGAACTCAGTAATAACCCACTGATATAATAGAGAAGGACTAACCTATTAGAAGCATTCTTTTTTTCAAGTCGCAATTGATCCAGACTTATTCTATGTATTTGTTCTTGAAAATGATAGTCTCTGTTACTTTTGAGAAAGTACAAATATTTTTGATTTAGTTCACCCTGCAATGAATCCACTTTAAAACTTAATTCTACTGTTGATTGATCTATTTTACCCAGAAAATATCTTAGATTCAATTCAATCTTCCAACAATTCAATAAGTACTCCTGATTATCTACATTTGAAAAACTTTTAATATACGCCAAACCATCTTGAATAAAATCTACATTTATATGTAGTCCACTAGTTCTCAAAAAAATCATATAATCCTTGAACAACCGAGCCACTGAAATAACATCGGGATACTCTACAAATGCCTCAAATGCACGTTTATACAAGTCCTTTGCTTTTTGATTATCTCCTTTTTGCTGGTAAGCAATTGCTAAACCCGCTAAATACCTTCTCTCCAACTGTTGATTGAAAGGTAGAACCCCCTTCACTTTATCTAGAAAATAAAATGCCTGATTTTCGTCTCCTTCTCTATTTTTTTTGTAGGCCATAGTTAGATAAATAGGAGCTAAATGCTCTGGAGAAATTTTCTTTTCTGTTGACTTTTCTATTACATATTGCAATACCTCCTCAGATTCTTCTTCTAATTGCACTAAACCATAAATTGTTGCCAACTGATGATACAAAACCACTATGTCGTCATTTAATGAAAATTTTGATAATCTTTCATGCAAATTAATTGCAACTTCCATTGCATTATAGGGTTCGTTTAAAGAATAAAAAAGAATTGTCTTGTTACTATACGCTTGTAAGCTATCCGTCAAATTGTAAGAAAACAACGGATAAGTATCTAATTCCATTTGATTAAATTCGGCTGCTTTAGCTACTTGACCTATGTTATAATAGGCAACAGTCAATAAATTATACAACAAGGCTTGCTTTTCAATACTACTCTCACTCAGGATAGTAGAATCCGAAGTTATGATTGTTATAAATTCATTAGGGTGTTTTCGCACCCATTCTTTCAGCTCATTTTTTTTAGCGTCAGATATTTTTGAATCATTCAGATTTATAGTAATTTTCTCTACCGCTTCGTCACTCACTTTAGTATGAAAAGCAGAGTTCATTTCTTTTTGGGCTGCTATTCCAAAAAAAATAAAAACCTGTAAGATGATAAAAAACAGTATATCGCGCATAGTCTTAGTTCAATGACTACAAATTTACTAAAAAGTTAGATATGAAGTACCTCTGTGATTTTTAAGTCCGATTTTTTCAAAAAAAACACTAAAGTTTTTGAGCTAAAAACAAGAATTTTTCACTCTGTTCTTTAATAAATCCCTGATTAATTTCGTTTGGAAATTGCAGTTCGCCAATTTTTTTTAGGCCTGATATTTTTTCAATAATGGATTCCGTGTGAATTGAAGGTTCTCCCGTATAAATAATTCCGAGCACCGGGATTTGATGTGATTTTAAAATTTCAAGGGTCATTAACGTATGATTAATACTTCCAAGATAGTTTCTTGAAATTAAAACAACAGGAAACCCCGATTTTTTGTAGATGTCTAATAATGTATGTTTATCATTTAACGGAACAAGTATACCTCCTGCTCCTTCCAGTAGCATCGTCTTATTTTGTTTTTCAAAACGAATCGCATCTAAGTCAAGTCTTATTCCTTCTAGCTCAGCAGCGGCATGAGGAGCCATAGCGTTTTCTAATTTATAAACTTCCTCCAATGTCTGAACATTCGATGAGCACCATCTTTGAATTTTCAATCGGTCAGAGTTATTTAAATCTCCCGCTTGAATAGGTTTAAAGTAAATGGCTTCTAGCGCTTCAGCTAAAATTGCACTTACAACAGTTTTTCCTACATCCGTTCCTATTCCTACAACCCCTAGACCCTTTGACATATCTTTTGATTTAAAAAAATATTATCCACGAAGTTCAGTTTTCAACTTAGCTTCTAAGTTGTGCTGAATCTTTGACATAATTGCATCTACCTTTTTATCTGTAAGCGTATGCTCCACATCTTGAAAAACAAAACTAACTGCATAAGACTTTTTTCCTTTAGGTAAGTTCTTTCCCTCATAAACATCAAACAATTGCATCCGTTGAAGTAATTTTCTTTCAGTATTTTCTACCACTTCAACAATTTCATCATACTTAACATTAGAGTCACAAAGTAATGATAAATCCCTTCTCACTTCAAAGGTTTTTGGCAATGGTTTAAACACCATTTTATTCATAGAAAGGTGCTCCATTAAGGCATCCCAGTCCAAGTCAGCTACAAACACATCATTCTTAATTCCGAAAAAAGCAGTATCTGATTTTTTAACAATACCGAGTGAACCGATATTCTTTTTAAGCAAATGAATGTTAATCCCATCTCCCAAGATGGACTTCTTTAAAGGCTTTTCCGAAATCAGGTGATTAAACCCCAACTTCGCAAAAAGACCTTCTATGATACCTTTTACAGAATAAAATGAAATCGAATCATTAGAGGCATTCCATTGTTCTGAGAATTTTTGGCCGGTCATTGCTATTACCAAACGATTATTTTCAAGGTACGTATCGTTCACCTTTTTATACACCTTACCTATTTCAAAAATAGCTATGTCATGTTGCTGTCTATTTTGATTATGCGCAATGGTTTCTAAGAATTGGAAAATCAAACTTTGACGCATTACATCAAGCTCCAAGCTTAAAGGATTTAATAATTGAACATTATGTTCGCTATTCAAAACATCTCCACCCAACTCATCCGTGTACTTTGATTTCGTTAGAGAATTATTCATAACTTCATAAAAACCATTATTCACTAAATAATTCACGGTTTTCTGTCGGGCTTTCTGTTTTGGTTTCAACTCATCAAAAACTAAATTCATATTTAGCTTTTCTGGCACAGAAACTTTATTAAACCCATAAATTCTTAAAACCTCCTCAATTACATCCGCCTCTCTCGTAACATCTGCTCGATAAGTAGGAATTGATAACGTGGCTATATCTCCTTTTTCTGCAACTATTGTTATATCTAATGTTTTCAAAATAGAACGAACAATTTCTTTTTCAATAGACAAGCCTATGATTTGATTGCATCTCGTAAAACTAAACTCAACTTGTTTAGGAACAATTTTAGATGGATAATGGTCTGTATAATCAATAACATCTCCTCCAGCCACTTCTTGAATTAATAGTGCCGTTCTCTTTGCAACGAAGCCAAGGATATTTGGATCAACTCCCCTCTCAAACCTAAAAGATGCGTCCGTATTAATGCCATGATGCTTCGCAGTTTTTCTTACAGAAACAGCTTCAAAATAGGCTGCTTCTAGAAAAACAGCGGTAGTAGTTTCTTTTACCCCTGAATTCTGACCTCCTAAAACTCCAGCAATACAAAGGCTCTCTTTATTATTTGCAATGACTATATCATGCTCTGTTAATTTTCGTTTTTCATCATCTAGCGTAATTATAGTTTCTTCAACTCTAGCATTACGCACTACTAATTCATTTTCAAAACTAGTTAAATCAAAAGCATGAAGTGGAGTTCCGAATTCATACATTACAAAATTAGTCACATCTACCACATTGTTTTTCGGAGTTAGACCAATCGATAAAAGAGCATTTTTCAACCAATCAGGTGAAGGCTTGACTTGAATATTATCTATTGTCACACCAATGTATCTAGGAACTAAACCGGTATCATTAATTGATACATTCACTTTTTTATTCGGAGAAGCACTTCCCCACTTTTCAAAAGCTGAAATATCGGGTAAATTGATTTTAGCTTCTGATGATTCATGAATCGTTTTATACGCTATAATATCTCTCAGTACTCCGATATGTCCCATGGCATCATTTCTATTCGGAGTGAGTCCAATTTCAAAAATAAAATCATCTTCTAATTGAAAATATTCTTTTCCGCTAACTCCTACTTTAGCGTCATCGTTCAACACCATAATTCCGTCGTGAGAAACACCAATTCCAAGCTCATCCTCTGCACAGATCATTCCTTCAGACACAACACCTCTGATTTTTGATTTTTTAATCTTGAAGGGCTCATCAGGCTTGGGGTACAAAACACATCCTACAATGGCAACAGCTACCTTTTGACCTATTGTAACATTTGGCGCACCACAAACAATTTGAAGAGGGTTTTCTCCTCCTACG
Source organism: Lishizhenia sp. (assembly GCA_007117055.1). Taxonomy (GTDB): domain Bacteria; phylum Bacteroidota; class Bacteroidia; order Flavobacteriales_D; family Crocinitomicaceae; genus CSBr16-161. Next base: position 6,516 of record SKHH01000105.1, read on the forward strand.
TTTACAGTTGTCACTTTTAGTCTATCAGCATTTTCATGAGGCACACATGTCAATACTTCCCCTATTACTACACCTTCCAAACCGCCTTTTACAGATTCTACTTTTTCAAGACCTTCAACCTCCAGTCCAGTGTTTGTAAGAATTTCAGCCAACGCTTGAGGAGCTTCATCCAATGAAGTATAACGTTTGAGCCAATTATAGGATATTTTCATGAATTCTAAATTTGAATGCCAAAACTAAGCATTTTATTAAAAATATGAATACAAAACTTATGGTGGAATCCTTTACTGTTAATCATTAGCTACTTTCAAAAATAACCGAAATGAACACCTTAAAATAGTCATACCATTTTCGTTTTATTTAACAATTTAAGAAAAATTAAGAAACTGACTTTTGTCATATTCAATCATGACGCATGTCATTTTTCTTAAAAATGAAAATAGATTTCTTTGCAACATGGGAGTAATATATATAATGCTGGTGGTTAGTTTTGTTCTAGCCGTATTTTTTTTAGGATCGTTCATTTGGGCGAACAAGAACGGACAATTCGATGACGATATCACGCCTGGAATAAGAATGTTGTATGATGATGAAAAACCAAAAGATAACAAATAAATAAGCATGGAAACAGAGCGAATAAATTATGACAACAAGATTGTAAAGTACTTTGCGTACGCCACAATCATTTGGGGAGCAATAGGAATGCTCGTTGGGTTAATCGTTGCCCTTCAGTTGGCTTTCCCCGACTTTTTTAACGATTACCTCGGATTTAAAATACTATCCTTCGGTAGGATTAGACCACTTCATACCAATGGGGTGATTTTTGCTTTTGTGGGTAATGGCATTTTTATGGGGGTTTATTACTCACTTCAGCGCTTATTAAAAACAAGAATGTGGAGTGATAAGCTAAGTTATATCAACTTTTGGGGTTGGCAGTTAATCATTTTATCGGCTGTAATCACTTTACCACTTGGAATTACGAGTAGTAAAGAGTATGCCGAGTTAGAATGGCCTATTGATATTGCGATCACATTACTTTGGGTAGTTTTCGGTTGGAATATGTTTGCAACAATTCTTATCCGTCGAGTAAAACACATCTATGCAGCAATATGGTTCTTTATTGCAACATTCGTGACTGTTGCAGTATTACATATTTTTAATTCTTTTGCACTTCCCGTAA
>SKHH01000101.1 GCA_007117055.1 Lishizhenia sp.
AAAACAGAAACACTTAAAACAACTGTCGAAAATAAAAGTAGCAGTTTTTTCATTTTTATTAAATTAGTAATTTAGACTACTAAGTTAAAATATTTTTTGAAAATTCAAAGAGTTTATGTTTAACAAATGACTAATTGGTATCTAGGGTATGAAGTTCCGTAAGCTTTTTAAAAGCTATCCTGTTGACGTTTTAACTGTATGTAGCTAAGTCCAGACCTTCGTGCCTTCCGAACAATTTTTACAAATATCAATAGATTGTCTATCAGTGAAGACAGCGGAGCGAAAATTTTGGTAGTCCTTGTGTTTCCATATTTGCTTAAATGGATTTGATAATACATCACCTAATACATGCTGAGCATCTTTGTCAAAGCAACAAGGAACAACTTTTCCATCCCAAGTTAAAACAGTCGAAGACCACATTCGCCAGCATTGATTCAATAATTTGTATTTAGGCATATATGTGCCATCTTTCAGTCGTTTATAGCGAGCGTACTTTTCATTTTTAGGCATTAATACATTTCCATGCTTGTAGTCATAAAGTTGTGCTGTTTTTAGCCTAATTTCATCTACACCCAGTTCTTTCCCTAATTTAAATACATCTGGAATCTCGTGCTCATTTGGACGCACCACAAGAAATTGAAAAATAATATGGGGACTTGCTGATTTAGCTTTTTTCTTTGCCACGATGAGGTGTTTGGTTCCAGAGATAACTTTCTCTAGTTCACCTCTTTTTCGATATTGCTCGTAGGTTTCTTGTGTTAATCCATCAATAGAAATGATGATTCGATCTAGGCCGGATGCAACAATTTCATCTGCTTTGGTTGCTGTAATAAAATGAGCGTTAGTTGACGTAGCGGTATATATATTTCGTTTGTTAGCCGCTGAAATTAATCCTAAAAAATTTGGATGTAAAAAAGGCTCACCTTGAAAGTAATAGTTGATGTAAAATAATTGGTTGCCAAGTTCGTCTAGCATTTTTTCATGACTGCCAAGGTTCAACCTTCCTGTAGGTCGTGTAAATTGTTTCAATCCACTTGGGCATTCTGGACAACCTAGATTGCAAGCAGTGGTTGGTTCAATGCTAGCGGCGTATGGGAGCCCAAGAGGAATTATTTTTTTAAAATGCTTTGCTACCCAATAGGAAAAACGCAAACGAAATAAGTTTAGGACTCGTTTAAAAGTCATGCGTTTTGCTATTGCTAGTGTATCTTTAGAGATCATAACAACAAATTTAGTGTTTCTTTAGAAATGGTTTACATTTGGATAATATCTTCTCTAAAAGATCTTAGTTGTTATTGTAACTGTAACATTTTCATAATATTAACCTAATATAGGGGTAGCAAGTCATTCTTACTTTTGATGATCGAAAAAATAACAAAGGCATGGCGTTACTAGGAGCGTTACTTAAAGAGTCCGTAAAATGGAAGCAAAAACAAAATAAGGGTATTATTGAGCCTACAGAGCAGCTTCAAATTGAAGTTTTAAATGAGCTTTTAACGAAAGCATCATCTACAGAAATAGGTATGCAATATGATTTTTCCTCGATGGTTCAGTCTGAAGATGTGCAAACAAATTTTCAAAACAGTGTGCCATTGTTTTCGTACGAATCGTACTACGATAAATGGCTGATTCGTGCTCTAGAAGACAAACCTAACATCATATGGCCTGGTAAAATCAATTATTTCGCTAAATCTTCTGGTACCACTAAATCAGGAAGTAAACGTATTCCTGTTTCAACTGAATCTATCCGTTATTTTCATAAAGCAGCTTTTCAACAATTAAGCACTATTCATCAATTTAATTTTCCAGCACGGTTTTATCAAAGTGATGTGCTGACCATAGGAGGATGCACACGTTTGACAACTGTTGGCGAACATTTGGAAGGTGATTTAAGTGGGATTTTAAAAAGAACGAAGCCGTTTATTTTTAGGCCATTTGCTAAACCAGGAAAAAGGTTATCGAAGGTCTCCGATTGGGAGGTCAAAATGGATGCTATTGTTGAAAAAGCGCCGTATTGGAATATTGGTGTTGTTGCAGGAAATCCTTCTTGGGTTTGCTTGTTGCTAGAAAAGATTGTACAGCATTATGACTTAAAATGGATTCAAGACATTTGGCCGAATTTTTCAATGTATTTGCATGGTGGGGTCTTTTTAGGGAATTACGAAAAGCGTATTCAGGCAATTTCAAAGTTCCCAATCATGTTTGTTGATACATATTTGGCAAGTGAAGGGTATTTTGCTTATCAAACTAATCCGCTGGAAAAAGGGATGGACTTATTGTTGAATCATGGGGTGTATTATGAGTTTATCGAAAGTAATTATTTCGAGAAATTAAATCAACTTAAGGGAGACTATAGCGGAATTCCTACATTATCTTTGAATGAAGTAGAGGAAGGAAAGCCATATGCTCTTGTAGTTTCTACGTGCTCAGGATTGTGGCGTTACGTAATAGGCGATGTAGTTCGTTTTTCTAATTTGAATAAATATACTATTCAAATTGTGGGTAGAATTGCACATACGATGAATAGTGTAGGAGAGCACTTGTCATTGGAAAACATGATGGAAGCGATAAATGAGGTAGCTGATATTATGGGGGTTGAGGTTTCTGAATTTTGCGTTACAATCTCTTCAAAGAACGACAGACACTTTTGGTATATTGGTTCAAAACAAGTTGTTAATGAACAACTTTTTGCTGTTCATTTGAATAGTGCGCTAGAAAAACGAAATGATGATTATTGTGCGATAAGAAAAGTGATATTGAAAGCACCAAAGGTAAAAGCTCTTCCTGAAGAGAAGTTTTACGAATTTATGGAACGAAAAGGAAAATTAGGCGCTCAACATAAGTTCCCTAGGGTTTTAAACGCAGCATGGAAGAATGAATGGGAGAATTTTTTAGCTAACCCAATTTTGACAGGAAATCTTTTTAGTTGATTTTCATTAAGAGTACAAAGCTTTTGTGTTTCTTTGTATGCTCAAGCATTAGTTTATGATTAGGGCATTTGCTGGAAATCAATCTTTGTTTATGGTATTTATTCCGATGTTATTCGGACTCAATATTTTATTGCATAATTTTTTTAACATTCCTTTTCTGGTAGATGATTATGTATTCAATTTATGGGGTATTGATATCACAACGGGTTATTCAGGGTTTGACACGTTCTTAGTTCTGTTTTTTATCTCAGCAAATGCCTTAGGTATTAATTACATTTTTAACGTACATGAATTTTACGAACGTAACACATATTTACCTGCGTTGATTTATACCATTTTGGTATGTTTTTTCCCGTTTAGTGCGAAATTCGGAAACACGCTGATGAGTCAGTCCTTTTTTATTTGCGCCATATATTTTTTCATTCATATCCGTCAAAACGAGGCGGCAAAATCGTTGTTATTTAATGCAGGATTTTTTGTTGCTTTAGCTTCCTCCGTTCAAGTAGCCTTTTTTCTTTTGTTACCTGTGATGTGGATAGGTGTTTTTTCGATTCGGACTTTTTCATTCAAAGAGTTACTTATTAGTATATTTGGTTTCGTTACTCCGTATTTATGGTTGTGGTATTTTAATCCCATTTTTATAGAACAGTTTACGTCAGAAAACTACCTGCAAGCAACTACTATTTATCCTTATTTTTCTGTTCCAGTTTTTGTGTTTGCATTTATCCTTATTTTTATAGCGTATCTAGGTATTCGTAATCGGTTTTTGAAAAGCTCCGTTCGTTTTCGCAGGATTATGAATATGTTGGCGACCATGTTTATTTATGTTTCATTGGTGAATATTTTAGCGGTGGTTTATATTCATTCTTATACTTATTTAGCAGTTGGTATTCCAGTATTAGCGTTGGTCATTCCTTATGCATATATTGACAATGAAAAGTCAAGCATAAGTGCAGTAATACTGTATTTACTGATGTCAATGCACTTTGTGAAATTCCTATTCGGTTGAGCCGTTTGACTTCTTGTTTTTAAGCCTAAGATCTGCACGGTAATAAAATATGGGTAAAAACCCTAGCTGATAACGTTCGGCAACGGGTTCAGCACTTGGGTCAATTAATGAAGGGGCATAACTTAATGCCAATATGTTTTGTGTGTTCAAAATGTTTACTAAATCTAATCCTAATTCATGCGTCACTTTTGGTCGGTTCACCTTGTACATGACTTTTAGATCAAAACGAAAATAGTCTCTAAACTGCCTTGTGTTGAAAGCAGAATCTAAGAACACTAATTCATTGGCTTCAAGAGAGGCTTCATTATCTACAAATCCGTACCATCTTCCTCCTGCTCCAGTTAGTTTTAAACCAACTGAAAAGGTTTTGTTTTCGTCGATAGCAAACTCTTTGCCAGCCAGAAAATTAGCAGCATATCTACTGTTAAAATCTGTATTTCTCCAGATTTGATCGCTTCCACGGTATTGTGATTCAAATAAAGATGCAGTAAACAACATATAGAAAGTTTTGGAGAAAAACTTTTGAACAGTAAGCTCTACACCGTAGTTTCTTCCATTTCCTTCATTTACTAATGGGTTTGGGAAAAAACGCTGAAATCCTGCACCTTGATTTATTAAACTAAAGGCAGATGGAAATTCATCTACTGGAATTCCATATAAATATTGAAAATAGGTTTCTGCTTTCACATTCCACGCGTTTTTAAACACTTTTTCATATCCTATTGCGGTATGAATACTGCGTGTAAAATCCATGTTTTTATTGATAAGTTGTGGAATACCTTCAGTATTGTAGCGTTGGTAGGTGTACTGATAAAGGGGTTGCATTTGACTGTGTAGTCCAGCGCCTGCTTTTAAGGTTTGATTGTTTTTTAGGCGTAGTTGCCATCCTAATCGGGGTTCAGCTATACTGTAGCTGTTACTTAGTGAAAAGTATTGACTGTGTATTCCTGCGGTAAAGTCCATCGAGGGATTCACACGCCACTTATACTGGAAATAGGGTTGAAAAAGTAATCCCCCTCCTTGAAAATCATGTCTAATTTGAAACACATCGTGCCCTGCATTTAAGGAGGAATCACTATTTTGTAAATAGTAGTAGTCACTATTAAACCCAAAACGAATGATGTGTTTTTTAGTAAGTTTATGAGTGATACTAAGATGACTTGATGCTCTATTGGTTAAAAATGTGTAACCCATTAATGGATAAATAGAATCCGTTCTAAACTGTACAAGTTGTTCTCCATCAACAATGGATGTGTCGATACTTCGGATAAGGAAATCATGGTTTGATCGCTGCATTTCCCAAGAAGTTCCAAGAGATGCTTTTAAATAAGTTGATTCGCTCAGTGATTTTTTATATGTGGTGCCAATCACCCCCATGGATGTCGTAAAATATTGATCACGGTCACTTTCACCAAAAGCCTCTTCTGTAAAGGTGGTTTGGTCGGATATTTTTATACTAATTGTTGAAGCACCTCCCATTCCCCATACACTGAAATTTCCGCCTGATTGTGTTGGATAGGAGAGTTTAAATGCACCATCTCCATAAACGGGTACGGCGTCTGTTCCAATACTAACTCCTGCCGCTTGAAACATACTTAGTGTGGAATAACGCCCCATGGCTAAGTAACTTGATTTTTTTTCTGGATTTATAGGCCCTTCGGCCATTACCTCTGTACCTAAAAAACCAAACTGACCAGTTATTTCGTGTAAGTCTTTGTTTCCATTTCTAAATCTAAGGTCAAAAACTCCTGCAATGCTGTTTCCATATTCGGCAGGGAAAGCAGACATAAAGAAATCTGAATTCGCTAAGATTTTGTTGTTTAATATGGCTACTGGCCCACCCGCAGAACCAGAAACAGCAAAGTGATTTGGGTTTGGAATGTCTAATCCTTCCACTCGATAAAGTAGTCCAAGGGGAGAATTACCGCGAATAATGATGTCATTTCTTGAGTCGTCTGCACCCTGAACTCCTGCAAAGTTGCTTGCCATTCTGGCTGGATCTGCTCGTGAACCGGCATAGCGTTCTGTTTCTTCAATGCTAAACTGTTGTGCACTTACGGTAGCCATTTCGTTGAGCACCTCACCTGGATTTCGAGCAACAACTTGTACTTCATCTGTTGTGGTAATGTCTTCTTGAAGTTCGATTTGAACGAACGTTTCTTTTCCAGAATCTATCGTTATGGAAATGGAGCGCGAAATGTAAAACGCATAATTCACCGATAAATCGTATTTTCCAACAGGAGCTTGGTTAAAAACAAATTCTCCTTCGCCGTTTGTGATTGTTTTGAAAATGGTTGAGTCAGAAACGGATGCTAACCGTACTTGCGCACCGATAAGGGGATATTTTGAATCAGCATCTACTACTATCCCTTTAGCGTTTTGTTGAATTTGACTGTAAATCCCTGAATGAAAAACAAATAAAGCTAAAATTAAAGTTAGATTTCGAAAGTACATCATAAATAATTATACATACAAACCTAATAAAAATAAGCAGTTATAAAGAAAAAAACCCATCTGAAAAATTCAGATAGGTTTTAAATTACATTATGGATAAAAATTAAAATCTCCAACCAATTCTTAATGCAGCGTGCGTACCAAGGTACGATTCACCTCCTCTTGCTGTAATTAATGTATTTGTTGAACTTTGTCCACCAGCAGTAAATGTAGTACTCACTTCGGTATCATTATAACTTAAAGAATTAAATCCGATACCTAATTCTAATCCCACATAAATATTCTCTACTGGGTAAAACTCCATACCTAAACCACCTACAGCACCAATTCTACTGAATCCAGCAGTGATTTCTCCAGTCAGCCCTTCCACATAATCATCGCCATCTGTTTGATCCCATGTTTCATTAAAACTTCCGCCACCAAGGTTTACTCCTGCAAATCCGTAAGGAGAGAACTTTTTAGTACCAGCAAAGTGGTACTCTCCTCCTAACTGAAGATTCCAACTCATACGATTAATTTCTTGAGTTCCTTCTCCACCTGTACCATCTATATTTTCATAGAATCTGTTGGTTTCACCCATCGGAGTACCTAATCCGTCTCCAAGCCCGATTTGTACACGAGCTGCTATTTCGTCATTAACGAAGTAACGGAAGCGCAAAGTAGGTTCTTGCCAGTTTAAACCATCTTCGCCACTAAAAATTAAAACCTCCATAGAGAAAGGATTTTCATCAGCACTAGGCTTTTCTACTTCTGAATAGGTTTGTGAAAACCCAAAGGTTGATGCCGTAAGAAGCATCCCTGCAATCATAAATTTTTTCATAGTTATTAATGTTATAATTTATGACAAGATAATGAAAATTTGATAAATTCGACTGTTACAGTAAACTTTATTCGGGTGATTTTATGACTTTTTTTTAATACTTATCTAGAAACAAGAACTACTCTTGATAATCAATGGAGTAGTTCTTATGGTTTGTTTCATAAAAACACCTCCATTAAAAGATGTGACTAAATCCAAAGAAAAATTGACTACCTTCTCTACTGTTTGCAAAATCTAGGCGTAGTATAGTTGATTGGTTCCAACCAATTCTTCCTCCAATTCCAGGAGCTCCTTTCCAATTCGCAAATGTCATTTTTGATGGGCTATCCCAAACTGTTCCTGCATCAAAGAATGGGGTCACTCCTAATGATATGTGTTGCTTCAAGAAATCAA
>SKHH01000306.1 GCA_007117055.1 Lishizhenia sp.
AAGAACGAATTTTAAAACTACTGCTAATAGTAGCTATTGCTTTTACTTGGGCTTATTTAGTCGGAGATTTTTTACATCAAAAAATTAAAGCTATACCTATTAAAAAACATGGTAGACGAGCCAAAGTATATTCAAACATGGACTCGATTTTATCGCAAACAACTTGCTTAACAGTCATTTTAAGCGATTTATGAATATATTTGAATTTTTGTCATGTACTTAGATATTTTAGATAAAACACTTTACATATTACAACCTTTTTGTTTTACAGAATTTATTTTTTTGATAAAACACCATTATCTTTAACAACAAAACCCTGAAAGAAGTTAAGTTGGGCAAGGAGTAGAAATGGAGAGGCTTGCTTTTATACTTCGCCAAAACCATGCAAATAAAACAAGTTTTGATGAATTATACTGCTTAGGGTGCTGCAATATTGCTTAGCACACATGACATATATTTCATATTTTGCAATCTTTACATTGCAAATTATATGATTTTTGTATTGTAAATAAATCAAAATTGGTATATTTGTGTAATATAAAGCTATCATGAGGGAATTAATAGACAACCACAACCGACAATTAGAGGAGTTGGATCATCGCTTTGACCGAACCTTAGCAATCGATTGGAATGATCGGTTAATTGGCTTAACGGGCGCAAGAGGCGTGGGAAAAACTACGTATTTACTGCACCATATCAAAACCAAGTTATCAAAAGAGGCAAAACCAATTTATGTGAGTTTAGATGATATCTATTTTTCTTCAAATACATTGGTTGACTTTGCCGGTGACTGGTTGAAACGTGGCGGAACACATCTATTTATTGACGAAATTCATAAATACCCAAACTGGTCACAAGAATTAAAGAATGTCTATGACCGCTATAAAAAATTAAAGGTGGTTTTTACAGGATCCTCTTTGTTGCACATTCATTCTGGTGAAGCAGACTTAAGCAGAAGAGCGGTTGTTTATACCATGAACGGACTTTCATTTCGGGAATTCCTCCAAATAGAAACCGCGAAAACTTTTAAGAGTTACACCTTATCGGAAGTATTAAAAAATCACGCCTCCATCGCTAAAGAAATTGTAAAAGAAATTCACCCATTGGCTTATTTTGAGGATTATCTGATGTATGGTTATTATCCGTTCTTTTTAGAGAGTCAAACATCCTACCACAGAAAACTAATGAGCACGATTAATGTGATGTTGGAAGTGGATTTGCCCTATTTACGCCACGTTGAAGTAAAGTACATTCATAAACTCAAAAAACTATTACACCTGATTGCGCAAGCAGTTCCTTTCCAGCCTAATGTGTCAAAACTAGCAGGAGACATCGAAGTAGCTAGAAACACGGTGATGCTTTACCTCAATTATTTAGAGGACTCACGAATTATTAATTTGTTACACAGTAAAAGTTCTTCGGACGCTTATTTGGCCAAACCCGAAAAAGTCTTTTTGCATCATCCCAATATGGTATATGCCTTAAACAAAGAAGGTTCAGAAATTGGTACAATTCGAGAATGCTTTTTTTACAACCAAGTAAATAACCTGTACAACGTTAAAAGCAGTCCCGTAAGCGATTTCTTAGTAGAAGATAAATACACCTTTGAAGTCGGCGGAAAAAACAAGGGCAAAAAGCAAATCAAAGACATCAAGAACAGCTTTGTAGCAGCAGATAACATCGAGTACGGTTCGGATAATACCATTCCGTTGTGGTTGTTTGGGTTTTTGTATTGAACAGGACCACAAAAACACTATAGTAAAAAGATATAATGATGACTTTTGAGCTGTTCTTTGAGTTGACCTACTCACAAATTATTTTGACCTGAAAGAAAGAAACAAAGGCAAACAAAATTATTTTTTAATTACCAACTTTTGCGTATCAGAGCTAACTCCATACTTATTCGTAAGTTTATAAAAATAAACGCCATTCGGAATATCTTGAATATTAATTGTGTAGACTTGTCCATTCAAAGATTCTCTTAACCAAGCTTTACCTAAAACATCTATAAGCTCAAAAACGCTACCTTCATCATAATCTTTCAATGTGATATATCCGGAGGATGGGTTAGGAAACAACGTGAGATTATTCTTCACTTTAGGTAATTGATCAGAAGTGTTCAACTCACAGGACTCCATACCAATATTGAAATTAATCGTTAGGCTCGAAATTAAAGCGTCATTCGCATCGTTGTATATTTCATATACATGCTTTGCGCAAAACTTTTGAAATCCAGGAAAAAAACCTGGCTCAAACTCTGATTCCTCCATACTTTCCAAAGATAATACAACAGGAAATGTATATACATCTGGATCATCAGGATCTGTAGTAGAATAACACTCTCCAGCATAACAAAGCAAATCATCTGAAGATCCAAAAACCAATCGTTTTCGTACTACTCTTACATCGATTGGTGCATCAGAAGTATTTTTAATTTTAAGTAGCTCCTTTACTTGAACATCTGTTTCTCTACCCTCAACATTTATCTCAGTGTCATTTATCGATACACTAGGATTATCAGCATAAAAAATAGCTACCTGAGACAAAGTGCTTTTGAAAACGAGAAAAGCAAAAAATATAATTAGTATCGTTTTATTCATAACTATTTATTTGATAGTTGTCAAATTTACAACATAGTTTTGAGAAATAAAAAAATAAAAGAGCTCAGTTTTGTGTCTTACAACTTAATCTTGCAGAAGATTAATTTAGATTTTTTACAGCTAATACGATTATTGTTATATATTTACTTAAATTTTATTAATTCAAAATTATCACACTATGAAAAAAACTCTACTTGTTGCTACTTCTGTATTATTTGCAGGACAATTTATTGCACAAATCAATGTTTCCACTGAAACATCAAAACGTGTAGCTGTTTTAGAAGAATACACGGGAAATTATTGTACCTTTTGTCCAGATGGACATAAAATCGCTGATCAGATAGAGTCCAACCATGGGGAACAAGTAATTACACTCAAAATTCAAGTAGGTGGATTTTCTGCTACCGACCCTATATTTGGAGGAACACTGCAAACACCTTCAGGAAATGCAATTGCAGCTCCTTTTGATTCTCAAGCTTATCCTAATGGAATTGTAAATAGATCATCAAACGGTTCTGTTGGACGCGACCAATGGGCAGCGCAGGTGAATAACATAGTTACAGAAGACTCACCTGTAAATTTGTATATGGAGTCAACTATTGATGTTGAAAACAGAACACTAGACGTCTCAGTTGAATATTTCTATACTGCAGATGAAGGAAACGCTTCAAATTATTTACATATAGGATATTATCAAGACAATATTCCTGCTTTTCAATACGACCCAGGGTTTTATCCGGAAAATTTTTACATTTTATCAGAAGAAATTTATCAGTTTGACCATGCATTTAGAGCAATGATTAATGGGAATTTTGGTGAGGAGATTTCTCCTACAACTGCTGAATCAACAGGTGTTATTACTAAGTCTATCACATTACCCGAAACTTTTAGCAATTTCGAAGTAGAGCCCGGATCAATTAAAGTTTTTGTCTTTATTTCTTCAGCAGCTCAAGGTGAAATAATTACTGGAATCAAAAATACACCGGAATATACTAACTTCCCTACAACCAATGATGTTGCTCTATTATACTCTGTTGTTCCGAATGATGAAGAATGCGTTGGAAATGAAGGGGATGTTTCGCCTTTGATTTTGATCGGGAATAAAGGAGAAAATAACCTAACATCGTTTAATGCAGATTATAATGTTGGAAACGTATCTAATGAATCTAATTGGTCAGGGAACCTCGCTAATGGTGAAAAAATTGCCGTTGAAATGACTTCGATTTCTTTTACTTACGAACTAGAAAACGAACTAACTATAGATTTAAAAAATCCAAATTCATCACAAGATGATGACCCATCTAACAATTCAACCACTTCTATAATAAATGGAGGACCACTAAAATTTGCAACAAAACTTCGATTTGATGCAAAAACTGATCAATACGCAGAGGAAGAATCTGAATTCAATGTATATAATGGTAACGGCGAATTAGTTCTTGCATCAGGTTTACTTCCTAACTCTACCATCACCTCTTTTGAGTTAGAAATTCCAGAAGGAGAGGATTGTTTTAGAATTCAACTACTTGATGATTTCGGGGATTCTTGGGGATGGAACATCAACGAAGCATGGGTTAGGGTTTATCGCATATCCGATAATGGTGAAAGCCCTGTCATGATTCATGAAATAGACGCCATGAGTTTCGGCGCAGAATATAACGCCGCCTTAAAAATTAGCACAAACGAAGAAGACTTTTTAAGTGTTCATGAATCAACACTAGCTGAACTAGTTACAGTTTACCCGAACCCTGCAAACACGGAAGCCTTTGTGGATTTTGGTAATGCTACACTAAAAAACACCTCTATTTCTATTATTAATTCATTAGGGCAAACAGTGCAAGAACATGTAATGGATGCTACGCATGAATCATTGTTCAAGCTAAATCTTTCTAATCTCACATCTGGAATATATTTAGTGAAAATTCAATCGAATAATAACACAACAACCAAACGTTTAGCCATAACCAATTAACAAAAACAGACCTGTTAATGAATAAACTCTTTTAACATGAAATTAGTTACTTTTTTAATCCTTTTTTCGGTGCTTCCGTTTTTCGGTTTTACTCAAGATAAGCATCAAAACCTTTTAGAAAAAACCATTCCCGGAGTTGATTTAAAAAACCTAAACGGTCAAACGATTAACACGGCGAATATTTCAAACGATGGAAAACCTGTAATAGTTTCATTTTGGGCGACTTGGTGTTCACCTTGCAAAAAAGAACTTAATGCTATTCATGATGAATACGATGATTGGAAAGAAGAAACTGGCGTTAAACTTATTGCTGTTTCTATCGATGATGAAAGAACCAAAAACAGAGTAACACCTTATGTGGATGGTCAAGGGTGGGAATACGAAATATTGTTAGACCCTAATAGTGAGTTTAGGAGAGCTATGGGAGTGAATAATGTTCCACACACTTTCGTGATTGATGGATCTGGAAAAATAGTGTATTCACACAACAACTACTCCCCCGGTGATGAGGACTTATTATATGATTTCATTACAGCATTGGCAGAAAAAAACTAGGCCATTATGACAATTAAAAACAGTAAACTAGTCTTAATAGTCTCTTTTTTTATTGGTATTTCGGGTCGAGCCCAAGGAGATATTAGTGGTAATATTGAAACCATTTTTCAATATTTAAACGAGGATACATTAATTGGAGCTATTCAGCCTCCTGAAAAAGCCTTGATTAACTCCTATGCTAACATTAACTATCGTAATTCTGGGTTTAAAGCAGGAGTCAGAATGGAGGCTTATATGCCACGAATTCTAGGTTATCCAGATCGATTTGATGGGGCTGGACTGGGCTATCGTTATGTCGGTTATGAAAATGATTTAGTAGATGTTACATTTGGAAACTTTTACGATCAATTCGGGTCGGGATTAATTTTTCGTGCATATGAAGATAGAGCTTTAGGGTTTGATAATATGATGAATGGAATGCGTCTAAAGCTAAAACCCTATAAAGGTGTAACGCTTAGGGGTATTTATGGAAACCAGCGTTTGTCTTTTCAAAATGGTGAAAATCGATATGGCGCAGGCACTGTAAGAGCCTCGGACTTAGAATTGGACATAACGCAATGGGTGCCAACAATGGAAGAAAAACAAATGCGTTTAAATGTAGCCGGAAGCTTCGTTTCTAAATACCAAAGAGATAACAACATAGACTTAGTACTTCCTGAAAATATTGGTGCTTATGGCGGTAGAATTGACGTTGGATATAAACGTTTTTTTATCAATGGAGAATATATAATTAAAGAACAAGACCCTTCACAAGACAACAATTACATCTACAACCACGGAAATGCAATCTTAATTAACACGGGATATTCTAAAAAAGGGTTCGGTGTATTGTTTTCAGCAAAATCGTTGGATAACATGAGCTTTAGAAGCGATCGAGACGCTGCCCTTCAAGACCTATGGATTGGCTTCATTCCTCCACTTACCAAAACACATACTTATAATTTAGTAGCAACCTTATACCCCTACGAATCACAGCCCATGGGAGAAGTTGCTTTTCAAGGGGATTTATTTTATAAGATACCAAAAGGTTCTAAATTAGGAGGTAAATACGGAATGGATTTAGCTATTAACTTCTCTACTGCATACGAACCCATCCGTCGAACAACTGGATTTACACCTATGAATGAAACACGTGTTGCTTACACAACACGTTTATTTGATAAAAGTGACTTGATTTATTGGCGTGATTTGAATGTTATGCTCGAACGAAAAATAGATAAAAAAACCAAAGTGAAAGTATCTTACTTCAACATATTATTTAATAATGATATAATGAAACTAGTTCAAGCGCAAGGTCTCATTGAATCTCACATAGGCGTCATTGAAACACAATACAAAATTAATCGCAAACATTCAATCCGTGCTGAATTACAAGGTTTGTGGACAGTTGGAAAACGCGATCGCGGGAATTGGGCAACTTTAGTAGTAGAATATAACATCTCACCTGATTGGTTTTTTAGTGTAATTTATCAATCCAATTATGGTAATCCAATACCCGAAAATCAGGTAGATTACCCCACAGTTTTTGTGGGTAAGATTTGGGGAGCCACCCGACTTCAAGTAGGATATGGTCGGCAAAACGAGGGGCTATTTTGCGTAGGAGGTGTTTGTCGATTTGTACCTGCATCCAACGGACTTACGGTTTCTTTTTCACATAGTTTTTAATAGTATGAATACAACAATAAACATAAAAATCCATCTATTGTTTGGCGTTTTATCCACCTTACTTTTGTCGTGTGATAAAATAGATAATGCCTACCCAAGTCCAGAAACAGAATTAGATATTACACTGTACCCTGGAAATTGGTCGGACTATATCACCAATTTTTATCCTGATTTTCAGCCCAATAATTACACCTTGCAAAATGTATTAATTGAAGACTACACTGGACATACGTGCAACAATTGTCCTAATGCAGCTATTACTGCTTATTCCATTCAAGAAAATAATCCAGATCGTGTTTTTGTAGTTGCAATTCACGCAGGTCCAACCCAAGGAGGTATATCCCCCTTTCAGCAGTTTTATCCAGACAATGATATGTTTTTCACTAACCATACTAGTCCAGAAGGTTTAACGTATGGAGACTATTTTCGAAATGGATATAACTTTTATGGTAACCCACAAGGAACGGTAAATCGTAAAACTGTTGATGATAAACTATTTGATGTTCAGGGCACATGGAGTTCAAGAACATCAAGTGAATTATCCAGCAGTCCTGCTCCAGTTAAAATGCAAGCTGTTTTTAACTATTTTGCGTCAACAGGAGGTGGATACCTTCATGTAGAAGTTGAAAAAAACACAAATGAAGCAATTCCAATCAACACCATGGTTTATGTAATCAAAAATAGTGAGATGAATTGGCAGGTAATGCCCGATAATTCGTATAACGAGTTTTATGAACATAAAAACAAACACATTGGAAACATGGATCAAAGAGCATGGGGAAGAACTGCACTGGGAACTAATGCTTCACA
>SKHH01000040.1 GCA_007117055.1 Lishizhenia sp.
AATAAAGACCTAGAGTTATTGCTCTCCAAATTGTCCTTCTAGCTTTTTTGACATATAATCGAATAAGTTGGTCAACGGCTTTTTAACCATCATACTCATAAATGAATTGACTTTACCGTTGAACTCTAAATGCCCTACAGACTGACTACCATCCCCCGCAATATGAACTGTTAAATCGAATGGGAAAGGTGATTTTTCTCCAGACTTCATTTCAATGCGTTCGTTGGGCACTAAATTATTTTGAACTAAGGTGATTGTTATTCCACCCTGAACTTTAAAGGAGCATTGATCATTTGAAGCTTGAAAATCAGAAACGTTGTCTTTTGGTAATAAATGCTCGATATTAGCTGCATTCGATAGGAATTCGAAAACCTCTTGTTGGCTTGCTGATACTGTTGTTTTTTGACTTTCAATTTTCATAGTTATGCTTTAATGTTAACACTATTGTTCTGGTGACCAGTTTTCTGGAGAAGATTTCCATTTCCTTAAAGATTCGACATCGTTTTTAGAAATTGCCCCTTGATCTAAGGCCTTGTCAATCAGAATGTCGTAATTTGAAAGGGTAACAAAAGGACATTTAGCAGTTGAAAATGCTTTTTCTGCTTGTTCAAAACCATAATTAAATATAGCAATAACACCTTTTACATTTAGCCCTGCTTCACGCAATGATTCAACAGCTTTCAGGCTACTTCCTCCAGTGGATATGAGGTCTTCAACTACCACCACATTATGGTCTTTTTCGTAATCACCTTCAATCATATTTTGTAAACCATGACCTTTAGTAGAAGAGCGTACATAAATGAAAGGAATTCCTAATTCTTGTGCAACTAAGGCTCCTTGAGCTATGCCTCCAGTGGCAACTCCAGCTATTACGTCGGGTTTTCCAAATTTTTCAAGAATGATTTGGGTGTAACTCTGTCGAACAAAAGTACGAATGTTAGGATAAGATAAAGTCTTTCTATTATCGCAATAGATTGGCGATTTCCATCCTGATGACCAAACAAAAGGATGTGTAGGTTGCAACTTGACAGCTTTAATTTGTAATAAAAACTCTGCTATCTTTGATGCGTTATCAATATCTATAATCATGGAGCAAATGTATAAAGTTTTTGTAGAAAATCACCCAGTATTTTTTGAAAAAAATCAGAAAAATAACAAAAAAGAGTTGAAAGTTTTTCTTCCAAAATTGATACTTAAAAAATACAACGATTTTTCAATGATATTGAGGAAAATATCCCCAGTATCACTTCCCTTAAATTCAATGGATATTATGGATGATATTTTTTTTGATGATTTTACAAAGATTTATGCTGCTGGAGGAATTGTTCATCATCTTCCTACAAATACTTTTTTATTTATTTTTCGAAACGAGCGATGGGATATTCCAAAAGGTAAAGTCGAACAGAATGAATCAAATTCGGAAGCTGCGCAACGAGAAATTGAAGAGGAATGCGGAATATCGGATATTAGTATAAAAAAACACCTAATAAATACCTATCACACTTACCATGCGTACGGTCGTCATTGGTTAAAAGAAACAACATGGTTTTACGCTACTTATACTGGTAGTCAAAATACTA
Source organism: Lishizhenia sp. (assembly GCA_007117055.1). GTDB lineage: Bacteria > Bacteroidota > Bacteroidia > Flavobacteriales_D > Crocinitomicaceae > CSBr16-161. The sequence goes on from SKHH01000040.1 coordinate 1,581, forward strand.
CTCCTCAAATAGAAGAAAACATTACAGATGTTAAGTGGATTCCGTTAGATAAGTGGGATGAAATAGTTGCAAATACTTTTGACTCTATCAAAGATGTTTTATTTAGGTGCAAGGATTTTTTAACAAGTCAATCTTCATGAGTCACACTATAAATCGAATTCAATTCTGCGAATGTGTTACCTTTGTGTAAAAGAATTTTATGATGCGCACATGCTATTTTATTTTTTTAAGTCTGTTACTTTTTTCTTGTTCTTGGGAAGATCAAAACGTTATTTTTGAAGATGCTGTAACTCCTGATACGTTGGAAGTCTCTACCTTGAGTCTCGAAGATGAGATAAAAAGGCAAATAGAGTTGTCGTTGGATATTCCCCGAAATGAGGAATATGATATTCAATTTCATTATGATTATATTAATCGAGATACGCTTATGGATATTATTATTTTGGTGAATAGAGAGGCTTATGCTTTTCAAAAGTCTCAACGCGAAAACAAACTTAGTTTTCTGGAGTACATGGGATTCACAGGGCCTTACAATTATGTGTTTGTAAAACTAGGTGGTTCAAAAAAAGTAATTCAAGCTCCACCTGTTGGCTCCAGTGTTTTTCACCCTTTAATCATCCACTTTGAACCTATCACTATTCCTGGACAAAATGACTTCTATGTACAGTATCGTTCGCGCAATAGTATGTTTAGAAATTATTACACTATCAGAGGAGAAGAAATTTATCTCACCTTTAATTGTCCTGAATTCGATTTAATAGGTGAGGAAAATCCTAAAGCATACTACATAGAACATTCGGAAAGTACTGTAAGGACAGCAAAAGATATAGCTTTGTATCATGGTATTATCCCCAATTATACTTCAACTGAAATCGAGGATGTAAATAATTTCACGCCTTCTAATATTCAGTCTACGGGTGAATTATTTGTATATTTTATTTTTGATGAGAAAACAAAAAAATACAAAACACCTTTTACACCAGAAAAGCAAAATGATGAGGTTGTTGTTGAATAAATTTATTACCGCAACACTTATTATTTTGTGTATGTTGCTTCCTTTGTTTCGATTAGCACCGAGCGACTTTGATCACATAGAAAAAAGTGCTGCTTCACTTTATGAAAAGTGGCTAAAAGATAAATGGTCCCTTGTACAAGAAAGTCTGGATAAAATCGGAACGATTTTTACTGAGGAAGAGCCAATACAAAAAGTAAATCCAGTGAAACAGTTTTTCTTTTTTGGTTTTGGATATGGCGTGAATACCTTAGGTGCAACAGATAAAAATAGTAAAACAATTCCGATGGGCTATTATCATTTCTCATCAATTTTAGCAAGTATAATGGGGGTGTTGTGCATGGTTCAGTTGATTTTGCTTTTTATTAACTCATCCTTTTTTTATCTTTTTTCGGTATTGATTATTTTAGTTACGTTGTTATCCGTTGATCTAATTATCGAAGAGGTTAATCATCAAGCTGTATTGTGGGGGTGGTTTAGCGTTGTCTTAATACAGTCATTTTTTATTTTGACTAAGGCTGTAAAGTGAAGTGAATTGTAGTTTGTGAATATACAGCAATGGTACAACTTAGTTTTAAAAGGAAAATCTTCTCAGGCTCTTACAGTTTTATCTTTTCAAAGAAGTTTAGCTAGATAATCGAAGTATACACTCTTGTTGTTATCACGATTATGATTACATTAGTGCAAAAAAATGTTATGATACTTCTACGAACTATTTTCATTATTAGCCTAGTACTGTTTAGCTTTGTTCGAGTGAATGCGCAAGGTGGTGAAGTGATGGCCAAAACACCACATATAGATTGGGGCGAGCGATTCACGTATAGAGGGGAAGTACTCAGGTTGATTGATATTGAAGGCAGGAACTTTGCATTAGCTGGTGTTTCTAGGCATTTCTGGGCAGGAATATTTCCGAACTCACGAAAGCTTCATGTTCAAAGTATCAGTGCCTTGCAACCAACATCTACAACTACTTTTAGACTGAAAGTTAATGGGAGAAACACGACACCAACAGACATAGTTGAGGGAGGTAACAACCAATTAATTACAATAGGAAAGAGAGGAAGGTGGTTTAGTAATGAACGAAAAGTATATTATCACAACTTTAATCGTCAAGGAACAGATAGGGAAGTCGAGGGAAGCGTAGCTACAACCTACCGCAGAACTCCCAATGTTAATTTTAATCAATTGACAGGTATTAAACAATCGGATGACTTTTCTAAGTCTGGAATTCATTATTCTATACCTGTTGGTCGAAATGATTTTCCTGGTTTTGGATATGTTTTATTTGATGAAATGAAAGGTGTTTACGATGAAAACCTTGCTATGCTTCCGTTTAGAATGAATGAAATGGATGTGTATGATCATTTTTTAACAAATGATGGTGAGTATTACATGGTAGGTAAAGAATTTACTGGCAGAAATATTTATAACCCTTATGTTACCTCTGTTGGTCGATTGGTTCGCTCACGATTGTTTAACCACAAGGAGGGTAAATTAGAAGAAATATCACTTAATATCAATGCCTTTATTCCACAGGACTTAAAACTATACGATGATAAAGAAGAAATTATTATGACTGGATTTTATGCTGAAGATCAAATGTCCGATATCCGAGGTGTGTTTTTTATTCGAATGAATAAGAAAACCAATGAAATTACTTACCAAAAACACACCCCTTTTTCCAGTGATTTTATTTCTGCGGGAAAAGCAGCTTGGGATAGATCGTATTGGGATCGAATGGTTGCACAAAGCAATAGGGAAAGAAACCTGAATAATTTTAAAGTGTTAGAAATGCGTGCAACTAAAGATAATGGATATGTTGTAGTTGCTGAACACCAAGAAGTTGATGCAACTCTTAAAACTACAGGAGGGGATGAAAATAGCAGTAAACCTAAATACGACTATAATTATTATTTTGACGACTTACTGGTATATAAACTAGATGGGGAAGGAGAGCTTCTTTGGGTAAAAAGAATTCCAAAATCTCAACAATCACAAAACGATCAAGGAGCTTATTTGTCTACTTTAGTTGCTATTACGGACGAAAATGTACACTTGTTTTTCAATGATTCTCAGCGTAACTATGACAATAATACAGGAGCTTTTGATTTGCAAAGAGAGTTTCCTTTCCCCAGTAGTACAAGAGGAATCCTAAATGTGATTGGTTATGTGAAATTAGACTTAAAAGAAGGAAATGAAACAAGAAGCATGATGCCCGGAAGATCAGATTTAAGAGCTGTTTTTATTCCTAAGAAATCCCGCTTTAACGTGAATACAAAGGAACTGTATTTGTATGCCAACTTAAATAATCGGCACAGACTGGGGTACGCTCAACTGCGTTAGATGACAGTATCTTACGCTGTTGTATGTTTTCGAGTTATGAGTTGATACAATCAACCTTGTAAAAATAATTAAACTATTTGGGGGGTAATTATTCTAAATAGGAACGCACCTGTATAGGCCATCTAAGCTATAATGAAATAAATTATTTATTCATCTGCTTTTATCATAAGCTGATTTAAGTCTTTATTTCTACTTTTGTCCCGCAAAATAAAATTCATGGAAAAGTTAATTCAAGAAGTGTTAGTATCAAAGTCAATGGAAGTTTTCGGTTTTCAGATTACTCCGAATATGGTACAGTTTCAAAAAACGCGTAAAGACGTGGAAGGAGATCTAACCTTGGTGACTTTTCCCATGACAAAATTATTTAAAAGTTCACCAGAACAAGTTGGAGAGAAAATAGGGGAGTGGTTGAAATCTGAAATTACTTTTATTGAGCAATATGAAGTCATAAAAGGATTTTTAAATTTATCGTTATCGTTTGCTTATTGGTCGAATCAGTTACAAGAAATCACTCAGGAAGAAAACTTTGGTTGGGTGAATGAACCCAGCAATAAAACCTTTATGGTGGAGTTTTCTTCGCCAAATACCAATAAACCGCTTCACCTAGGGCATTTAAGAAATATTTTTTTGGGGAACAGTGTTTCAGAAATATTAAAAGCAAATGGTCATCATGTAATAAAAACACAAATTATTAATGATCGTGGGATTCATATCTGTAAATCAATGATTGCATGGGAACGTTTTGCTCCAATAGATAATAGCGGTAAAAGAGAAACACCTCAATCATCAGGATTAAAAGGCGATCATTTTGTTGGAAAATATTACATTGAATACGATAAACAATTGACAAAAGAAGCACTGGAGATTGCTGAATCGTGGAGGAAAGAGGGATTTTCTCAATGTGATGATGAGTCGAAAGAAACATTGACAAAATTGTTTGAAGTAATGGAATCATCAGCAGACGATAAAAAGAAAGCTAGTCTTCAACGCAAAATTGCAGGTTTCACAAAAAACGAAACGACTTTACAGCGTGATGCCCAAGAAATGTTGGTGAGATGGGAGGCGAAAGACCCACAGGTATACTTGCTTTGGTCGACGATGAATGGTTGGGTGTATAAGGGGTTTGAGCGCACGTATAATCGAATGAAGGTTTCTTTTGATAAGCTTTACTTCGAATCAGATACTTACTTAATTGGTAAAGATATTGTGCTTGACGGTTTGAAAAAAGGTGTTTTTTATCAAAAAGACGACGGTTCAGTTTGGGTCGACCTTACGAGTGATGGATTAGATGAAAAATTGCTCTTGCGTGGGGATGGCACAGCGGTATACATGACGCAAGATATTGGCACGGCAATAGATCGCTACAAAGATTTTCCAGATTTAAGTGGTGTGGTATATACAGTTGGAAACGAACAAGATTACCACTTTAAAGTACTCTTTTTAATTTTGAAAAAACTAGGGTACAGTTGGGCAGAAAACTGTTTCCACTTATCATACGGAATGGTAGATTTACCCGATGGGAAAATGAAATCCAGAGAAGGGAAGGTTGTGGATGCCGACGATTTAATGGAAGAAGTCGTGCAAATGGCTACAGCTTCAACAAAGGAGAGAGGACAAATAGAGGGGATGTCTGAGGAGGAAAAGCGTAACTTAATTGAAATGATAGGTATTGGCGGTTTGAAATATTACTTGTTGAAAGTTGATCCTCAAAAACGTATGAAGTTTAATCCGGATGAATCCATTGAATTGACTGGAAATACAGCTCCTTTTATTCAGTATGCGCATGCGCGAATTCAATCTTTATTGAATAAAGCAGCGAATGAAAGCCCTTCGTTTACCTTTGTAATAGGTAAGGAAGAAAAGGAGTTAATTAAGCAACTCACCACATATCCTAAGATCATACAAGAAGCTGGAGAAGAGAAAAGTCCAGCATTAATTGCAAATTATACTTACGAATTAGTAAAATCATTTAATAGTTACTATCAATCGGTAAGTGTTTTAAATGAACCTAATAGTGATTTAAAAAACACAAGGTTAACCCTTTGCGGTAGTGTTGGTAAGGTTATAGCATCTTCTATGTCTTTGTTGGGTATAGAAGTTCCCAATAGGATGTAAATGCAGTAAGTGTTTATTTGGAATACATTGTTTCATTGAGAATTAGTAATTATGCAAGGCAACCATCATTTAAATTTTACGTTTAAATATGTACGTTTAGATATGTAATTACATTTTAGCTACTATGAAAAAAGTTAAATTCATAATCTTTTTATCCACGCTTGTAATGTTTCAACTGTGGGGTAATGCTCAATATTTTTTCTCCGAGGACGAAATTCAAGGTTTTATTCAGGAAAATCACCTAGAATGTCCAGAAAATAGTTCGAATGAAATGACTGAAATTTATGTGGAGTGGTTGTCAAGAGTAGAGCTCCGAAAAAAGCCAAATATCAGTAAGGCTGAGTTATTGGAATTAAATTCAATATTTCAATTTGCAGGTAGAAATAAATGTAACCCTGACTACGAATATAAACCAGAATTAGAGGGTCTCAATCCTTTGATGTTTCACTTGTTTTTTGAATCAAAAGAGGAGATTATGTATCGAATAGGCAACTCGAAACAGGTTCTTGTTATTCACCCTAAGAAGTAGTTATGCGTAATCTAATATTA
>SKHH01000195.1 GCA_007117055.1 Lishizhenia sp.
AGTGATCCCGCTGGGGCTCGAACCCAGGACCACCTCATTAAAAGTGAGGTGCTCTACCAACTGAGCTACGGAATCAATATTTTTACTTTTCTCAGGAAACGTTTTTCCCGTTTGCGGGTGCAAATATAGAGGCTTTATTTGTATTAGCAAGTAGAAATCTTATATTTTTTTGAAATATCTTTATTTTTTTCGTCACTCAACAGTTACATAGGAAATACCATCCTCAAACACAACACATTAAATCATGCAACAGAAAACTGTTTATTTAGAAAGTATAATTTGTATCTAATTTCGTTACGCATGCTTTTTCATGTAATAAACTCTTCAAGGTTTTTAGTCATATAAAACTTCTTAAACCTTTTATTTATCGTGGTGTTTTACTATATTCGGACACTAATTATAAAACATGGCGAAATCAAAAAAAATAGTAGTTAAATACCTAGTTTATGAATCAGTTGATGAACTTGATTCGATGCGACAAAAATTAGTTGATAAAGCGAAAAAAGCTGGTAAAAACGCCTATGCTCCCTACTCTAATTTTCATGTTGGCGCTGCTGTTCGATTAGAAAACGGTGAAATTATTCTTGGTAATAACCAAGAGAATGCAGCATTTCCTTCTGGGTTATGTGCTGAACGTGTAGCTATTTTTGCAGCTCATGCGAATTATCCTAATGAAAAAATCACCCACTTAGCCATCACTAGCGAAGGGGATTTTATAGATAAAAATGCAATTTTAAGTCCTTGTGGAGCTTGTAGACAAGTGCTCGTGGAGTCTTCACAACGGCAAAAAAATCCGTTTGAGGTAATCCTGCTCAACCCTGATGCAAGTGTTCTCGTTTTTGATGATGCTCGTGACTTAATGCCCTTAATTTTTGATGGTTCAACTGAATAAAACACATTAACTCCTCAATAATTTTGTGAGTTTCGCCTAAACGTATCAAACAAGAGAATTAAAGCGGTTATATTATTGTCTGCATTTAAAAAATTCTATATTTGTCTCGTAAATTAAATTGTTAATACATGACAGCTTCAAAATCTACTCAAAAGTCAAAACGCGCTCCTAGAAAAAGCTCAGCAAAAACTAAAAGCAAATTTTCGAAGGAAACGTATATAAAATGGTACAAAGACATGCTTCTCATGCGAAAGTTTGAAGAAAAAGCAGGTCAATTATATATACAACAAAAATTTGGTGGTTTCTGTCACTTGTACATCGGTCAAGAAGCCGTTGTTGCTGGTACTGTTAGTGCTTCAAGACCAGACGATAAGCACATGACGGCCTATCGTGATCACGCACATCCAATTGGATTAGGCACAGATGTAAGAGTACTTATGGCTGAATTATATGGACGTAAAACAGGATGTTCCAAAGGAAAAGGTGGATCTATGCACTTTTTTGATAAAGAGAAGAATTTCATGGGGGGACATGGAATCGTAGGAGCTCAAATCCCTATGGGCGCTGGTGTTGCTTTTGCTGAAAAATACAAAGGAACAGACAATGTGGTTTTTGTATCCATGGGTGATGGTGCTGCTCGTCAAGGCGCTTTGCACGAAACCTTTAACATGGCTATGATTTGGAAATTACCCGTAATTTTTATCATAGAAAACAATAATTATGCAATGGGAACATCGGTAGAACGAACTACCAACGTTCTCGACCTGGAAAAACTGGGCTCTTCTTACGAAATGCCATCTTTTACCGTAGATGGTATGTCGCCAGAAGCAGTCCACGAGGCAATTGAAATGGCAGCGGAAAGAGCTAGAAAAGGCGACGGCCCAACTTTATTAGATATTCGTACTTATCGCTATAAAGGTCACTCCATGTCGGATCCGCAAAAATACAGAACAAAAGAAGAGGTCGCTGAATATCAATCGCAAGACCCTATTGAACATTGTTTAAGTGTCATCAAGGACAATAAGTATTTGACAGAAGACGAGATCAAAGAAATTCAAAACTGGGTAAAAAAGGAAGTGGAAGAAGCTGTTACATTTGCAGATGAATCTCCTTATCCTGATCCAGAAGAATTGTTTATAGATGTTTATAAAACAGAAGATTACCCATTTATAGTTGAATAACTAAATTAATAAAAAGAAATTTAAGCTATGGCAGAAGTAGTTTACATGCCCAAATTATCAGACACCATGACAGAAGGTGTTGTGGCAGAATGGCATAAAAAAGTTGGAGATACCGTTTCTTCTGGAGAAATTTTAGCCGAAATAGAAACGGACAAAGCCACCATGGAGTTTGAATCATTCTACGATGGTGTTTTGTTGCATATTGGTGTTGACAAGGGAGAAACCGCTCCAGTAAATGATGTTCTCGCAATTATCGGTGAAGAAAATGAAGATGTAGAAGCAATTCTTGCAGAGGAAAAAGCGAAAGCGTCGAGTGAAACAGAAGAGGTTGCGGAAGCTTCAGAAGAAGAAAAACCGAAGCAAGAAGCATCAGAAGAGGTTGATCAAGAAAAAGAAACTGTCGCTGAAAAGAAAGCTAGTCCCCCTTCCCCTACTCCAGCTCCGACATCGGATGCGGATGGGGCTGGTAGAGTATTTGCCTCTCCCCTTGCGAAAAAATTAGCAGCAGATAAAGGTATTGATATTTCCCTAGTTAAAGGGACAGGCGATAATGGCCGTATTGTGAAAAGAGACGTTGAAAACTACGTTCCTTATGAGCGTCCGGCTGGTGCACCATCCTATACTGTAGCCGCTGGCAAAGAATCCTACACAGAAGAAAATGTTTCTCAAATGCGTAAAACCATTGCGAAACGTCTTTCAGAAAGTAAGTTTACAGCACCTCATTTTTACCTGACTTTAGACATTGATATGGATGCGGCAATTGCTGCTAGAAAATCAATTAACGCAGACGACAATGTAAAAATCTCATTCAATGATATAGTGATAAAAGCAGTGTCGATGTCTTTGCGTAAACACCCTGCAATAAACAGTGCGTGGATGGAAGATAAAATTCGTCGTAATGAACACATTCACATTGGTGTTGCAGTCGCTGTAGATGAAGGATTACTCGTTCCTGTTGTGCGTTTTGCTGATACCAAAGGGATGGCGCAAATTGGAGCAGAAGTTAAAGAATTCGCTCAAAAAGCAAAAGACAAAAAACTACAACCACAGGATTGGGAAGGTAATACGTTCACCATTTCTAACTTAGGAATGTTTGGTATTGAAGAATTCACTGCTATTATTAACACGCCCGATAGCTGTATACTAGCTGTAGGAGGAATTAAGCAAATTCCTGTGGTAAAAGATAACCAAGTGGTTCCTGGAAACGTAATGAAAGTCACTTTATCTTGTGATCACCGAGTAGTGGATGGTGCTTCTGGAGCAGCCTTTTTAAATACGTTTAAATCCTATATGGAAAACCCAGTAAAAATGCTGGTGTAAAAAAAAGGAGATTCGTTTAAATAATTTTGAGTTACCAAACTAAGTCGCAACATTGTCCTGAAAGGACAACATTGGTAAACATTGAGTAAAACCCGATGTTTACTATAAGCACTCCCCTTATAAGTCAGACAGGTTTACAGGGGGACACACTTTTGCGACCTAAATTGGTAACCCATTAAATAATAAAAAGGCTAGCGAAATTTCATTAGCCTTTTTTTGGTTTTATGAATACTTCAAGAAGCGTAACAAAACGCTACTACTTTGTAAGTAAAACTTCTAGTAAAGATTCTTTTGCGATATCAGGAACCGCACTTTTCTCAATAGCGTCTTTGAGTGGTACAGTCACTAGTTCATCCGATTTTATACCAACCATTACATGACTTTTTCCCTCGAGTAAAAGTTCGATTGCTTTTGCTCCAGAACGTGTAGCAATCGCACGATCTAAATAAGTAGGTGATCCGCCTCGTTGAATGTGCCCTAATATGGTTGTTCGAAGGTCATACCCCTCGAAATGAGGTTTTACCTTTTTCATGATATCTAACGCACCCCCTTCATCATCGCCCTCAGCAACAATAATAATACTACTTCGTTTTCCTTTATTCTGTGTTTTGATTTGATGAACTAACGCATCTAAATCTGTCACCGTTTCAGGAATCAAAACAGACTCAGCACCACTTGCAATCGCTGAATTCAACGCAATAAACCCTGAATCTCTACCCATCACTTCGACAAAGAAAATACGATTATGTGAAGATGCTGTATCACGAATTTTATCTACTGCTTGGATAACCGTATTCAAAGCCGTATCGTAACCAATAGAAGCTTCGGTTCCGTATAAATCATTATCAATCGTGCCAGGTAAACCAATGATTTTTAAATCCATCTCTTGAGACAACACATGTGCACCCGTGAAAGAACCATCACCACCAATCACGATGAGACCTTCAATTCCTTCTTCTTGAAAGCGTTGAATAGCCCTAGCCCTCCCCTCTTTTGTTCTAAATTCAGCACTTCTTGCACTCCCTAAAATCGTTCCTCCAAGTTGAATAATATTATCCACATCATCGTAAGTCAACGGAGAAAACCATCCATTAATTAGACCGTCAAAACCATCTTTAATACCTATAGGTGTCACACCGTGATGCAACGCTGTTTTAACACAAGCACGAACAGCAGCATTCATTCCTGGAGAATCTCCACCACTTGTAAGTATCGCTATTTTTTTCATTTCATTTTTTTACTAAAATAGTAATTTCATTGTATAACACATCAAAAAATTACTCCATTAACTTTCTGCGAATTCGACTTAATGATTGGGGCTGAATCCCCAAGTAGGAAGCAATTAAATACTGAGGGATTCTTTGCAACAAGTCTGGTCGTTTTTCCATCAACTCCATATACCTTGTTTGTGCATCTTTACCATACGCCTGAACCAGACGATACTGAACAGCAACAAAAGCATTTTGAATCAACAGCCTAAAAAAACGTTCATAAATAGCATTAGACAGACAAACTGCATCGTGATTTTCTCTACTAAGTGTTAGGACGGTCATATCTTCTAAAGCCTCAGAAAAGTAGATTCCCTTTTCTCTAGAAAAAAAACTGTACAAATCTGAAATCCAATAATCTTCTAATGAAAATTGAATAACGACTTTCTCTCCATTTTCATCCAAATAATAGGCATAACAAGCACCTTTAACAATAAAATGTGTTTCATTACAAAACTTTCCAGGTTCGAAAAGGATGTCACTTTTAGAAAAAGATTTTAATTCCATTTTTTCAAATAACGCCATCAAATCAGTGTCTTTAACCGAACAATTCAACGTTCTTTCTATATTAGATAGCAAAGATTTCACTGCTTTTTCAACTTCCATTTTAATTCGTTTTTGAATTTAAACTTTGTATTAATAATGTTTATAAATTCAACACCAAACAAGCACGAACAGCTGCATTCATTCCTGGAGAATCTCCACCACTTGTAAGTATCGCTATTTTTTTATTTCATTTTTTTACTAAAATAATAATTATATTTCGAAGTGCTTATGGGCTTAGTACGGGCGTTAGCCATACGCCCATACTAAGCCCATGCTTTACACAAGTAAAAGTCCTCCCCTATACCAAAGCCGTAGATTTTGTTATTTTTGCGTTTTTTAATATCGACAAATGGAATTAAATACACTTACAGCAATCAGCCCTGTAGACGGAAGATACCGTTCTAAGGTAGACGAATTAGCCCCTTATTTTTCAGAATATGGATTAATTAAGTACCGCGTACAAATCGAAATAGAGTATTTAATTGCTTTAGCGCATTCAGGTATTGAAAATTTCAATGATTTCCCGAAAGAAAAAATTGATGACTTACGTAAAATTTATATCGATTTTAGTGAAAGTGATGCCTTAGAGATTAAGCATACCGAAAAAACGACCAATCACGATGTAAAAGCGGTTGAGTATTTTGTAAAAGATCGAATCAATGGCTTGGGCTTGGAAAAATATGAAGAGTTTGTTCATTTTGGATTAACTAGTCAGGACATTAATAATACGGCAGTTCCATTATCGTTAAAAGATGCGCTTCAAGCCACTTACATTCCACTTCTAGAACAATTGATTCAGAAATTAAGTTCGCTGTCAGAAGATTGGAGAAATATTCCTATGTTAGCTAAGACACATGGCCAACCAGCATCTCCTACAAAGCTCGGAAAAGAAATTTATGTATTTGTAGAGCGATTAACGATTCAGTTAAATCAACTAAAAAACGTTCCTTTCTCGGCTAAATTTGGTGGAGCTACAGGAAACTTGAATGCCCATCATGTTGCTTTTCCTGATCATGATTGGCAGACATTCGCTAATGATTTTGTGAATGAACAATTAGGGTTATCTAGAAGTCAAACTACCACGCAAATTGAGCACTATGACAATTTAGCAGCTTTGTTTGACGCCATGAAAAGAATCAATAATATTTTAATTGATTTGAATCGAGATATGTGGACCTATATCATGATGGAATATTTCAAGCAAAAATTAAAAGACGGAGAAATTGGTTCTAGTGCCATGCCACATAAGGTGAATCCTATCGATTTTGAAAACTCAGAAGGAAACCTCGGTGTAGCTACGGCCATTTTTGAACACTTGGCATCAAAACTTCCCATATCTAGATTACAACGAGATCTTACAGATAGCACTGTATTACGAACAATCGGTGTTCCTATTGCACATGCGGTTATTGGATTTAGTTCTACACTAAAAGGACTGGATAAATTACTGTTAAATGAAGCAGCTTTAGAAAACGATTTAGAGAACAACTGGGCTGTTGTTGCGGAAGCCATTCAAACGGTTTTACGACGAGAAGGTTTTCCGAAGCCTTATGAGGCGTTGAAAGGACTTACACGCAAAAACGAGAAAGTCACAAAAGCAACAGTACATAATTTCATCGATACCCTAGAACTAAAGGATACTTTAAAAGAAGAATTGAAAAATATCACTCCGCAAAACTATACTGGAGTAGAATTTTTAACATTGAAGTAAGTCGGTTTTGATTTTTTAACAATTAATTTGAATTGTTATGCTTGCAGAATCAAAAAGTATACTTATCTTTGTCGTGTAGTTAGTAGTTAGGTTTCATAAGTAGTAGTGTTAACAAGAGGAAAAAGCGCCCGTTTTTTCCTCTTGTTATTTTATAGGCGATTGTTAACATTTATTTCTTAGAAATGTAAAAAAAGGATATAAAAAAAGGAGTGTTTCCACTCCCTACTGTAATTCAAATCAAAAATACATTTATTCTTCTCCAAATTTATCCACCACTTGTTGTGTTACTCCGGTGTTACTAAACCCACCATCGTGGAATAAATTCTGCATGGTTACGTATCGTGTTAAATCTGAGAACATAGAAACACAGTAATCAGCGCAACCTTCAGCAGAAGCGTTTCCAAGAGGACTCATCTGCTCACTGAAATTAATAAATTCCGTAAATCCTTTAATTCCTTGTCCTGCAGTTGTAACTGTCGGTGACTGTGAAATGGTATTTACCCTTACCTTTTTCTTAATTCCATAATGATAACCAAAGCTTCTTGTAATCGATTCTAACAAAGATTTCGCATCTGCCATATCGTTATAATCAGGGAAAATACGTTGCGCTGCGATGTA
>SKHH01000222.1 GCA_007117055.1 Lishizhenia sp.
AGCGCCATCCGCAGTGGTAGTAAATACCGATGCTGGAGAATGTACCGCAAGTGGAGTAGCTTTAGGAACACCAGTGACAGCGGATAACTGTACGGTAGCTTCTGTAACGAACGATGCCCCAGCAGTTTTCCCAATCGGAGGGACTACAGTTACATGGACAGTAACCGATGGAGCAGGAAATACGGAAATAGCAACACAATTAGTTACCGTTGAAGACAACGAAGATCCAGTTATTTCGAATTGCCCAACTGATATTTCTACTGTAAATGACATCGGTGAATGTGGCTCAATCGTTACATGGGGAACTCCAGTTGCGGATGATAATTGTAATGTGAATTCATTTACGAGTAACTTCGATTCAGGTGACTTTTTCCCTGTAGGTGAAACAGATGTCATTTACACTGCAATTGATGATGCAGGGAATCAAGTTCAATGTGTTTTTGAGGTAGAAGTGTTAAATACAGAAGCACCGACTTTTGTGACATGTCCTTCGGATTTTACAATTGAGAATGATCCTGGAGTTTGTGGGGCAATTGCTGAATGGGATGTTCCAGTGGTAACAGACAATTGTGCTTCAGTACCTACTGTTATATCTGATAATAATCCCGGTGATTATTTTGATCTCGGAACCACATTGGTGACTTATGAAGCCTTTGACGGTGTAGGTAACTCAAGTACTTGTATGTTTGAAGTAACTGTTATTGATACAGAACTTCCACAAGTAATTAGTCAAGATATTACAATTCCTCTAGGACCAGATGGAACAGTAACGATTACTCCAGATATGGTAGACGGAGGAACATCGGATAATTGTGATTTTGATTTATCTGTTACTCCCAACATTTTTGGAACTTCCAATATTGGAGATAATACTGTGGTACTCGTAGCAACAGACCCAAGTGGAAATGCTAATGTAACTTCTGCAATTGTAACGATTGTTGATGATGAAGCTCCTACGGTCATGACTCAAGATATTGTAGTTGAACTAGATGATAATGGAGAGGTAAATATTACAGCTCAGATGGTTGATAATGGCTCGTTTGATAATTCAGGTTCTGTTTCACTAGCTATTGATGTCAATAGCTTTTCATGTGGTGAAATTGGAGTAAATCAGGTAGAATTAACGGTTTCAGATGCAAGTGGAAATTCATCTTCTGGATTCGCAAATGTTACAGTAGTTGATGTAACTCCACCTACAATAGAAGCACCAGGTGTAGTCACCGTTTTTGCTAATGCAGATTGTGTAGCTTCAGGTTTTGACTTAGGAACGCCAATAACTTCGGATAACTGTAATGTCGATGAAGTGATTAATAACTCTCCAGGGGTCTTCAATATTGGTGAAACAATTGTTACTTGGACAGCTATTGATCAAAGTGGAAATCAAAGTCAGGCAACACAAATTGTACGTGTAATGGATACAATTTCACCAACAATCGAAGCTCCAGCAGATGTGTCTGTGAATACTAATAATGGATGTTTTGCTCAAAATGTTAATTTGGGTCAACCGATAGTTAGTGGAGGTTGTTCGGTTAATTATACTGTTTCTAATGATGCTCCTAGTGCATTTGATTTGGGAGAAACTATCGTTACATGGACGTTAACCACGGAAGATGGTATTTCAATTTCAGCTACACAGATTGTTTCTGTAGAAGATAATATAGCGCCAACGATTGTACCTCCTTCAACTGTTACAGTAACAGTTGATGAAAACTGCGGTGTTTCGAGTGTATCTCTTGGGACTCCAGTTGTTAGTGACAATTGTTCAGTAGAGAATATTACGAATGATGCACCTAGTACTTATTCTTTAGGTATTACAACTGTTACATGGACAGTAACAGATGCCTCTGGAAACGAGACTACAGCTGAACAGTTGGTGATTGTGGAAGACAATGAAGCACCAGTTGCAAACCTAAACGATATAGAAGTCGTATTGAACGATGAGGGAATAGCTGAGATTTCTTTTGAAGATATTGACGCTGGATCATTTGATAATTGTGAAATTGTTGAGGTAAATGTATCACAAACTATATTTGACTGTTCAGACCTTGGAGATCAATTTGTAACAGTTGTTTTAATTGATGCAGCAGGAAATAGTACAACTGCATTTGCTAAAGTTTCAGTTCAGACGGATGGAATTGATAGTAATAATAACGGTATTCCAGATGTTTGCGATGATTCATTTGAAGTTTCAGATGATGTAGATGTTCCTGAAGCATTCACCCCTAATGGAGATAATATTAACGATCAATTTGTAATTCCAAATTTAGATGAATTTACTGTGAAAGAGTTAAGTGTGTTTAACAGGTATGGAAACTTAGTTTATGAACATTTGGATTACGACAATTCATGGGGTGGCGAAAGATCAAATAATGGTCAAGACCTTCCAGATGGAACGTACTACTATGTGCTAAAATTGGACGAAGGGAAGATTAAGAAAGGTTTCGTGTACATAAACAGAGTCCGTCAATAATACTAACATCTAAAATGATAATTATGAAAAATAGTAGATATATACTTTTTGCATTATTTGTTTCTATGTTGATGTCGATTACGGCTCAATTAGATCCAACGTATCGACAATATCGATTTAATGCATTATTAATTAATCCAGCTCAAGCAGGAGCAAATGATTTTGACGATGTTTCGGTTTTAGGAACTCAGTATTGGGTTAATATGCCAGGAGCCCCAAGAACACTAACCTTATCGGGTAATATGAGACCTATGGATAATGTTGGTATCGGTGCGACTATTGTTGCGGATGAAAATGGCCCTGTAACCACATCAAGTGCGAATTTATTAGGGGCGTATCACCTTAAGTTAAGCGATGCATGGAAACTATCACTGGGTTTAAAGGCATCAGCTATAAATCATAGTGTAATGCTATCGCAACTTAAAACGACACAACAAAATGATCCAGATATGCAGAATGATTTAGCTACGGGGTTGTCATTCAATGCTGGATATGGATTTTTAGCTTATACCGATAGATTTTATGTTGGTTTTTCTCAACAAAGAGTTGCTGCCTATCGTTTTCAAAGTGTTGATATGGCTTCTTATATTGATCAGAGAAGTGGATATATTTCGTATGCGGGATATGATTTTGACGTTTCTGAACGATTGAGTTTTAGACCGAGTGTTTTAACTATTTTTGGACATGGTGGGCCTCTGTTTTTAGATGCAAACGCCAATTTTACGTTTGATGAGATATTTGATTTCGGTGTTTCCTACCAATTAAATGGTTCATTGGGTAGTATTTTCGGTATAACGATTAAGGAAAGATTGAAAATTGGATATGCTTATTCGTATCCAGTGAATAGGCTTAATACCGTATCTATCCAGTCTCATGAGGTTGCACTTCGATTGATCTTAAATAAGAAAAAATTAAAAACGGCTGAAAGTCCACGTTTTTTCAATTAGTAAATCTCTATGAAAATTTGTAAATTACTTGTTGCAACTATAGTCGTATCTTTTGTTTCTATAAATCATGGATCAGCTCAATTTGTGAAATTGGACTCCGTTTGTTTTTCGACTAAATTCGATGACTATGGAGTTAGAAGATTTGGTAATGATTTAACAGTAGTTTCTGCAAACCAACCGGATGCTAACGGAATGATTTCTTTAGATGATATTTCTGGTAAACCGTTTTCAGATGTGTACCTTCTTAATAATTGTAATTTTGAAGAGTTATTAATTTTAAGTAAAGAAATGAATTTATGGACGAGTATTAACTCGTCTTTAAATGATAGTCCCATTAGCTCCAACAGTAAAGGAGACTTGTTATTTCTTTCCAATAACAGCGGTTCTAGAAAAAATAAATTAAAAATCTTCTATACTCGAAAAGTAGAAGGTTATTGGTTAACTCCCAAGGAAATTCCCGCTAATGGAAAGGACTTTAATACGACACACCCTTTTTATGACGAATCTAGTGATCGATTGTATTTTGCCTCTGACCGAAAAGAATCATTTGGAGGGTATGATATTTTTTATGTACCGTTTAATGATGGAAGCTTTGGAAAAGTTAAACAGGTTGAACATATTAACTCTCCCTACTCTGAAGTTTTTCCGTTTGTTCAAAATGGAACATTATATTTTACATCAAATAATCCTGAAAACTCATTTGGAGCGTTAGATTTATTTTTTCTAGATGAAGATCAAGTTGTTAATTTAGGTGAACCCTTTAATTCACCATTTGATGATTTAGCAATTATGTTTGATACAGATAGCACGGGCTACTTTTCGACTAATCGTTTTTCAAGAGGTCAAAAGGATGATGTGAAGTTTTTTCAAATTTTTCAGGAAGAACCGGAGTTCCCAACTGTAGAGGAAACAAAAGAAGATGTTGCCGAAAGTGAGCCTGTTTCTTCGCCTCATAAAGGAAATGAGCAGAAATCAGAGGAAGAAAAATTAGATTTGGACGAAGAAATTAAAACTTCGTATCAAAAAGAAATAGATAAAGAAGAAATCAGTGAAGACCCCATAGTAGAGAAAGAGGTTACTAAAACTGAGATACCTGATAAAATTGTTATTTCTGATAATGAGTCTCATGTCAATTTTGCATTTGATAAATATGTGATAAAAGAAGACTTTCATGAAATGCTAAATGATATCGCCGTCGTTTCAAAAGATAATCCTGATTTGTTTATTTTAATTTCAGGTCATACTGATAATATTGGTTCAAGAGAGTATAATTTAAAACTTTCAGAGAAGAGAGCGCAGGAAGTTAAAAAATATTTAGTAATGCGTGGAGTGAACTCAGTTAAAATAATTGTGGAGTATCACGCTTTTGACAAGCCAGTAGCTTCAAATGAAACGGAAGAAGGGAGAGCAAAAAATAGAAGAACAGAAGTTTCTTTCTTAGGTAAGGTAAATCCGAGATAATATGGCTTCTTCCTTTTAGCATAAACATAGGAATAGAACTGTTGTGTTAAGTTGTATAATAACTTTAACTTATTGGGAAAGGGGCATAAAAAATGTTGACCTAACTGGGTAAACCAAAATAAGAATAGGCATTATTCTCAAAACTATGTTTATTTTTGCTTAAAACAGATATAAGTTATGAGCGAACCTAAAAACAAATTTTCTAAAAAGTTTAATACTCCCCAACCGCGTTTTAGTTTGTTATGGTTGTATGTGATTATTATGCTAGGCTTTTTTGCTGTGACTTATTTTTCCGCGCCATCTACCAAGGAGTCAGATTGGAATAAAGTGCGTTCTGAAATGCTTGTGAAAGGCCATATTGAAAGATTAATTGTTGTAAACAACGAAAAGGTTGAGGTTTTTATTATTCGTGATAGTTTGAATCTTTCAATGCACGAAGAGGTAGCGCATAACTTAACAGGTCCGCAATACGTTTTTACGATTGGATCGGTTGATTTTTTTCAAAAACAACTTGCTGAAGCACAGGAATCATTACCAGAAATGCAACAGATAAGTCCACGTTTTGAAACTCGAGAAAATTGGTTTGCGAACGTGTTATCTTGGATTCTGCCTATTATCATAATCATAGCAGTATGGATGTTTATTTTACGCAGAATGTCGGGCAGAGCTGGAGGTGGTGGACTTGGAGGAGGAAATCCTTTTGCCAACACAGGAAAAGCAAATGCCACCTTGGTAGAAGGCAAAGATAAAATTGATATTAATTTTAAGGATGTTGCCGGATTAGATGAAGCTAAAGAAGAGGTGATGGAGGTGGTTGATTTCCTTAAAAATCCTGATAAATATAAAAAGTTAGGAGCGAAAATCCCTAAAGGAGTATTACTAACAGGACCTCCTGGAACAGGGAAAACATTAATGGCAAAAGCTATGGCTGGTGAATCAGGTGTGCCTTTTTTCTCTATTTCTGGTTCTGATTTTGTTGAAATGTTTGTGGGTGTTGGTGCTGCAAGGGTGAGAGATCTATTTAAAAAAGGAAGAGAAAAAGCCCCTTGTATTATTTTCATTGATGAAATTGAAGCTATTGGAAGGTCACGTGGAAACTCTAAAACACAAACTAACGACGAACGAGAAAATACTTTAAATCAATTATTAGTTGAAATGGACGGGTTTAGTAGCGATAAAACGGTTATAATTCTTGCTGCGACTAACCGACCAGACTTGTTAGATAGTGCATTGCTACGTCCTGGTAGGTTTGATAGACAAATTCACATTGATAAGCCAGATATAAATGGAAGAAGAGAAATTTTTAATGTGCATTTGCGCAAACTGACGCTTGGTTCAGATATTAATGTAGATGAATTAGCAAAACAAACTCCTGGTTTTGCAGGAGCAGAAATTGCTAATGTGTGTAACGAAGCAGCCATTCACGCAGCAAGAAATAAAAAAGAAACTGTATCAATGTCGGATTTTAACGCTGCTATTGACCGTGTCATTGGAGGTTTAGAAAAGAAAAATAAATTGATATCTCCACGGGAAAAGAAGATTATTGCGTATCACGAAACAGGTCACGCTGTATGTGGGTGGTTTCTAGAAAATGCCCATCCACTAGTGAAGGTTTCCATTATTCCTAGGGGACAAGCGGCACTTGGTTTTGCGCAATACTTGCCTAAAGAACAAAACCTATATACCTATGAAGAGCTCAAAGACACAATTTGTATGACTCTCGGTGGAAGAGTGATTGAAGAAATTGTTTTTGGTAATGTCTCCACTGGTGCTCAAAATGATTTGGAGAGAACAACTCAGTTGGCTTATGCAATTATCACCTTATATGGAATGAATAAAAAAGTGGGACCTTTTTCTTTTAAGGATTTACAAAATGAATATAGCTTTAAACAGCCATATTCGTCAGATACAGCTAACTTGATTGATGATGAAGCGCGAAAGTTTATCAATGAATGTTATGCACTAACAAGGGAATTGTTATTAAAACACAGAGTTAAAATAGATGAAATTGCTGCTAAGTTAATGGAAAAGGAAGTGCTCTACAGCGATGATTTTGTGCGAATTTTAGGTGAACGTCCTGTTGGGATTCAAAATTACAATGATCATGAAAGTTGATTTTATCCAGCAAAGTAAGTTTCAAGTAACTCCCTTCTTACTTTTATTATTGGTAGCTTTTCCAATTCATCTGTGGAGTCAATCTTCAACAGATCGTGAGCTAACAAGTAATTATGAAACTGAATACGTTATTGTTTTGGTGATTGATGGTGTGCGTTTTTCTGAAAGCTTCGGAGATACATCATGTACTTATATTCCTAATTTATGCAATGAGTTGAGAGAGCAGGGCACCTTGTACACTAATTTTCGAGCGACGGCGCCTAAAACTACTACTAATGCAGGGCATACTGCGATAACAACAAGCGTAAATCAGAGAATAAGTAATAGTGGTAGAAATTTTCCAAGGCATCCTTCCATGTTTAATTATCTTATGAAAGAACAAGATGTCGACAAATCTAA
>SKHH01000297.1 GCA_007117055.1 Lishizhenia sp.
GAGTGAATTTTTGTGGTTTCCAGCGACTCGTCAATACTCATTGGAGGAAGAATAGTAGGCAATCGTTTTGCCAACATGGATTTACCCGCTCCGGGGGGACCAATCAGAACCACATTATGTCCACCTGAAGCTGCAATTTCAAAGGCACGTTTAATATTTTGCTGTCCTTTTACATCTTTAAAATCGACATTAAACTCTTCCAGTTTTTGTGCAAATTCTTTTTCAACATCAACAATTGTTTTTTCTAGTTTTTTCGTTTGATTAAAAAACCCAATTACTTCTTGAATATTAGAAACTCCATAAACATCTAACCCTCCTACAATAGCTGCTTCTGTGACATTGTCTTTGGGCAAAATAATTCCTTTAAAACCTTCATTTTTTGCTGTAAGTGCTATGGGAAGAATTCCTTTCATTGGGTTAAGACTTCCGTCTAAGGACAGTTCTCCTAACAGGATATAATCTTGAAGTAATGAAGTACTAACCTGTTCACTTGCGGCAAGTAAACCAATAGCAATAGGCAGGTCAAAGGTTGATCCCTCTTTGCGAATATCTGCTGGCGCCATGTTTATGGTAATCTCCTTTCCAGGATATTTGTACCCGTTATTAATCAAAGCTGCTTTAATTCTTTGATGGCTTTCTTTTACTGCATTGTCTGGTAATCCAACTAAGGTAAAATTTACTCCCTTATCAATGTTTACTTCAATTGTAATGGTAGTGGCATCAATACCAAATACCGCACTCCCAAATGTTTTTACTAACATAATTGCTAATGGTTTAATTGTAAAAAAATGTTTTCATCTCGTTATAAAACAGGAGAGTTTTACCCTTCTATCATCGACTAAAACGCTCCGTTTCTTATTTAAGTTAAGAAACTTTCTGGGAATTGTGCAAGAATTTTTTAGAGTATTTTCAAGAAATACACACTTGTTTTCGGTTCAAAAGTTAAAGTAATTCTAAAAACACCACGCCATTTAAGTCGTTTGTTGACATTATGTTGCTTTTATGTAAAGGGTATGTGCTTTTCAATTTGTTCATTGGATAAATCTTTATAAATTCGAAATTTATATAAACAACTAAATACAGTTTACTTATGAAATTAAACGTTACTACTACCCTATTCTTTATACTTTTATTCTTCGGTGTCTTTTCACAAAAAGTATTTGAGGATTACCAAGACGGTTTAATAGTTTTTGAATTGCAGCAAGAGGCAAAAGCAATAGTCGCAAATGAACATAATGAATTCAATATCAATGATGTTCATTATCTTTCATCCATTTATAATATTGATGTAAAGTCCTCGATTCAACTCCACCCCTCTATTAACGACAAACGATTAAAAAGAACATATCAAATAGAATTAAATAACCCATATGAAATAGAAGAAGTCATTCGCACGCTTTCTAGTATTAAGGAAATTCGAGTGGCTGAAAAAAAAGAATTACCCCGAATTTTACAAGTTCCAGATGATCCTCTTTACACTCAAGCTAATATGTGGGGGCTATTTAGGGTTCAGGCTGAAGGAGCTTGGGCTTTCAGTACTGGGGATGCTAGTATTGTTGTTGCTGTTACAGACGATGCCATTCAAACAAATCATCCAGACTTAGTAAACAAGGTGCTTCCTGGTCATAATTCAGCTATGGGCACGAATGATCCAAACCCATGTGGCGGAAACAATGGATTTCATGGATCTCATGTTTCTGGAACAGTTGGTGCTGATACAGATAATGGGATAGGAGTAGCTTCTATAGGTTGGGATATAAGTATCTTACCTGTAGCAATAGGCCGCTGCTCAGATGGTGCGCTTACAGGTGGATTTGATGGTATAATTTGGTCTGCCGACAATGGGGCTGACGTCATAAATATGTCATGGGGAGGAGCAGGCTCTTCGCAATACGGACAAAATGTATGTAATTATGCATGGAACCAAGGATGTATCTTGGTTGCTGCTGCCGGAAACAATAATGAAAATCAACAATTTTATCCAGCCGCCTACAACAATGTAATCTCTGTTGCAGCAACAGGTCAACAAGATCAAAAAGCTAATTTCTCGCAGTTTGGAACTTGGATAGATATTTCTGCTCCAGGAACCCAAATCGCAAGTACTGACGAAGGTACTGGATATCAATTTTCACAGGGTACATCAATGGCTTCACCACTCGTAGCAGGTTTTATGGGTCTGATGAAATCTTTTGCTCCCAACGCTTCTAATTCGGATTTAGTTCAGTGTTTGTATGATGGGGCAGATAATATTGATGCTCAAAATCCAAACTTCATTGGTCAACTTGGAGCTGGTAGAATGAATGCTGAGCAATCTATGATTTGTGCGCAGCAATTTAGTTTTCAGCTCGACGCAGGTATAACTGAAATCATCCATCCTGTTGGAAATAATTGTGACCTATCATTTACTCCTGAAGTTCGTTTGAGTAATTTTGGTGTTGAAAATTTAACTTCTATTATTATTAATTATGGTTGGAATAACAACAATCATTCCTATAATTGGTCTGGAAATTTATCCAGTGGTGAAAGTGAAATTGTATCATTAGGCACCTACTCGGATGTAGATGGTTCATATAGCTTTTTCGCAGAAACAAATCAGCCAAATGGTCAAGCCGATCAAAATCCTTCAAATGACAGTTCGGATGAAAGTTTTTCTCTTAGTAGCGGTGGAATGGTTGTAGATATAACTATCACACTAGATTGTTTTGCGGACGAAACTTCTTGGGAAATTGTAAACGATAATACTGGCGAGGTAATTATTTCTAGTGGTAATTATGAGAATAATAACGTAAATGTAGAACAACAATATAAGGTATGTTTATCAGATGGTTGCTACGATTTCATTATTTATGATTCCTACGGAGATGGCTTGAACGGAAGTCAATGGCAAAGTTGTTCTGTGGATGGAGACTACGAAGTCACAGATGAAAATGATAATATACTTGTACAAATGACTGCTCCAAATGGTGATTTTGGAAGTCAAGCTATCCATAATTTTTGCATAGTAAACCAAAACAATGAGCATGACGCTGGAATTCAAAGTATCACTTCTCCGTCGTCAATTGTATGTAATACGGATGTTTCGCCAGAAGTTATCATTCGAAACTTTGGTTCACAAAACCTCACTAGTGTAGATATCAACTATCAATTATCTGGAAACCTCCAAACATTTAATTGGGTAGGTAATTTAAGTACAGGTCAAACAGATGTCGTTCTGTTGCCAATTGTTAATGCCACATCAGGAGAAAACACATTAACTGTATTTACTTCAAACCCAAATGGCGAAAATGACGACAATCCCTTGAATGATCAAGCAGAAATAAGTTTAACCGCTTTTTCTTCAACACAAGGAATTCCCTTTCATGAAGATTTTGAAGGAAGTCCCTTTGGACCAAATGGATGGTTAATTGACAATCCAGATAATGGGATCACATGGGAGCTAGAGTCCATTGATGGAAATTCTCCCGGAAATACCGCTATGAAAATAGATTTCTTTAACTACCAAGCTAATTCTGAGAGAGATGCATTGATTTCTCCACCTATTTCTCTTTCTGGTTATACAACTATTGATTTAAACTTTGAACATGCATACAGAAGATATGACCAAACAGCAGCAGATTCACTTGTAGTTTATATTTCAACAGATTGCGGTGAATCATTCCAACGGCTCGCGGAATATGCAGAAGATGGGTCCGGTTCTTTCGCTACTCAAACTACAAACGTTAACCCTTTTACACCTCAATCTGCTAACGACTGGTGTATAGAGCCAATAAACGCTCAAACATCTGGCGCTTCCTGTTTTACAATTAGCCTTAATGACTACGTAGGCATGGACGTGATACTAAAGTTTGAGTCTTTCAATGCAGGGAATGTAGGGAATAACTTATTTATTGACAACATCAACATTGATGGCGTTCCCGATATGACTCCACCCAACCCCAACTTCTCAACAGACAACAATACCATCTGTGTGAATGAATCAGTCTTATTTACTGATCAATCTAGCCCACAGGCAACAAGTTGGAATTGGACATTTCCTGGAGGAAGCCCATCTAGTTCTACTGAACAAAACCCGACTATAACATACAGTGAAAATGGAACTTACGATGTTATATTAGAAGTTTCGAATGCAAATGGAACAGAAACCAGTACTTTCAGTAATACCATCACCGTAAACAACATGCCTACTATCGCTATAACAGCCAGTGAAACAAGTATTTGCCAAGGAAGCTCTGTTCAAATTAGTGCATCAGGAGCTAATAACTATGTATGGAATAACAACCTCGGATCAGGATCAACCAAAACTGTATCTCCAACTGAAGAAACCACCTATGAAGTAACTGGATCTAATGGGGCTGCATGTGAAAGTTCCGAAACAATTACCATAAACGTCCTCCCTGAATTAGTTTTTGAGCTTAGTGCCTCTACCAATTTGATTTGTGAAGGAGAAGAAGTTGTTTTAACTGCCTCTGGAGGAGACTTCTACACTTGGAATAACGGGCTACCTCAAGGTAATCAACAGACGGTTTCACCAAGTACTACAACTGTTTATTCGGTGCAAGGTTTTAATGCGTCAAATTGTTCTGGTACACAATCCATTTTAATAGAGGTGCAACAGGATCCAATTGTAAATATTACAGCTTCAGATACAGAAATTTGTGAGGGTGAATCATTATCTCTTTCCGCGTCAGGTGCAGATACATATACTTGGTCACCATCTGAAAGCCTTTCTAGCTCATCTGGTAGTTCAGTTAATGCAACACCAACCAATTCTGTGACATACACTGTTATTGGATCAAATAATTGCGGAAGCGATGAACAAGACATTTCCATTATTGTAACAGAGACACCTGAAACTCCAGAAATCACTCAAAATGGAAACGAACTAAGCGTTAGTATTAACCCTGGAGAGACAGCATCTTGGTTCTTTGAAGGTGAACTCATTGGTTCTGGGGAGACAATAGGAATGCAGGGAACAGGGGATTACGAAGTGGTAATTTCAAATAGCACTGGATGCACAGCGTCCTATTCCAATCGTTTTGAGTCAACTGTATCTGTTCATGATTTTGATAATTCCAAAAATATAATTCTTTATCCAAACCCAAATAATGGTGAGTTCAACATTGAAATTGTTGGCCTTGATGAAAACGTAGAAATTAGTATTTCAGACGCCACTGGTAGATTGGTTCGAAACGCTAAACCTTTTAACGCGAATGAAATTCAAGATATAAAATTCAATATTGCAGATTTAGGTAAAGGCGTTTACTTCGTTCATATTAATTACTCGTTTGGAAACATAGTAAAAAGGGTTACCGTCAACTAATAATGAATGTGAGTTCATATTCTTTTACATAGAGCAATACTAACTCACTTTTTAAAATACTTAACCCTATGGTAATTAATACTAGTATATAAAAATAAAGTTCTACTGTTTTTGTATTGCTTAGGTTAGTCTAAACACCATATTAATACGGTGTTTAGACTTTTAAAAATGATTTAAACTAAAAAATTTTAATTGTAGAACCAAAATTAGAATCATTCATCACAAATTAATTTGCACACCAGGACCAATCAAATAAAAGAATTTGGTTTCATTGAGAAAATAGCCAAAACCCGCATAAAGCGGAAAGGAGAATTTACTGTTTTTTCGTGTAGGATAAACAGAACCCAAAATTACAATCCCTAAATCTCTGTCTGCTTCTGGGTTAAAATTAAAAGCGTTTTGAGCTAAAAAACCGGCTCCAATTTTATAGGGTCTTAACCGTTGTATTTCTCCTTTTTGATAAAAAGAAAACTGAGCCAACATGGAAAGTGAAACACCAGACAACCCAGGAAAACCTTCTTCTCCAATTTTTTTTATCAATAAACCTGCTGGAATGGTTAAATCTACATCGAAGGTCACTAGTTTCTCTTTAATAATCTCAATTCTTTGCGAATATCCTCTACTCGAATAAAAACCTTTTCTATGTCTAATTATCAATTCTACTTTTGACCAATGGTCTAAACTATGTGTTTTGGTTGAAATATAATCATTAATTGACACCACAGGATTTAAACAGTCGGTGTTCTCCGTAAAATTAAAACTTCTCGGAGAATTACTTCCTGGGCATACCTCAATATCGTCAATGACATAACGCTCTACGAGCATATTCGCATTGTTTTTAATCAATACTTCCACTTCTAAATATTGTTTGCCATATAAATTTTCAGGCTCATCAATAAATCGACTATCAAATTGAATACTTACGTCCCCAATTGTTCCATTGTGTAAAATAGGTTGTGTGATTTTATTAACCACTCTTGGCGGACCACCGTATTCCACTACCACAAAATCTAATTCCCTTGGTTTTTGATGTTCTATTACATCCAGACTAATACCTGTTTTTCTATCTCGATTATAAATATTCACTGATTTCTGTCGAATTGCTCTTGGAACGTGAATCATGTAATGCACAACAGACTCATTTCTCAAGATGGTATCAGCACTCACATCTTCGAGTCCTTCAAAAATAAAATCCCCTCGGCTAAGACTCTCTCCTTCTAACCTTAATTCGACCGTTTCACCCGGATAAATTTGATTGGAAGTAATCCATGAACCTCCTTTTCTCAAGATACTGACTCTGTTGATTTTTGATTCAGGAAAAATATTCAAGTTGGTAATAAAGCGTGGCTCATCTCCATCTTTAATAAATAAATAGCCATCTTGTGAACGGTGATAATTATACGGACGAAAAACACACAATACACGATCATTACTTATCCTTCTAACGGTAAATAATTCAGCTATTAGAGGACCTCCCGCTTCATCTGTTGCTTCCAAACGATAGGTTTTATTCATTTGCAAAAGGCGATGATTATCAATTTGGACTTCAACACCTTCTCGGTTCGTTTTATCCCAGGTAATATCACGAATGTCAAAACGTAAAAAGCTTAATCGAGAACCTTTTACAGAAAATTCTATAGGTTCTAATTCTATAGAGTACCTGGGCAGACCATTTTTAAACAAAGGCTGCTTTAACTCCAAGGAAATGGGCAGTTCTATTGTTCCTGTTGAGGAAGGAACTACTTTGAGTAGAATTTTATCCTCCTCTCGAAAAATGCGGTACTCACAATCATCTGTTGTGACCCATTGCGGGTTAATACTAATATTTCCCGGTCGGTTTGTTAAAATCTCAAATACCTTTTCCTCTCCAATAAATAATTCATTATCATCAACATTCACCATCGC
>SKHH01000189.1 GCA_007117055.1 Lishizhenia sp.
ACTCAAAAACCTATGACTCGTTTTGATGAAAAAGAATGGCAAGCCTTTGACACAGAGACTACTTCCCTTAAACAAAAATTAGAAAAGTCCGATGCTTTTCAATGGGGCTTTTTCGGTGATGACGATGAATATGAAACTAAAGTTATTGGGCACACTATAACGGATGCTTTAGAAAAACTCACAGGGATTACTCAAGACGATGTAGATAAAGGTTCTCTTTTAGATGAGGTCATTGAGAAAATAAACCACAGGTTAAGAGATGAACAAAAAACTGGTTTATTAGGCCACAATATTAATTTTGACTTGAAACGTCTAGAAACATTTATGGACACCCAAGGGTACAGTAAAGTAGATACCGCTATGATGGCACGAATGCTTTATGGCGAAAGTATTGAACAATACACCCTAGAAACACTTATCAAAGAATTAAAAGACGGTGTAGCTAAACAAATGGAACAAAGGAAAGGCAAAGCACAAGCGATGCAATTCCTCGAAGCAATTGAAAAAAATGAAATTGAATTCCACGGCGCATTAACAGATGCCGAAATGACTTATTACTTATTCCACCACATGCTTGAGGATTTAGAAAAGCAAGGTATTAAACATATTGAATCCCTTGACGTAGATTATTTCTTACAACAAAACAAACGCCGAGCAATGTATGGAAAAACTATTAGTACTGCATTTGGTGAAAGTGGTAAGGCTATGCATTTCGATCAAGATGTTAATGTGCGTACAATCAAAGAAGAGATACAAGAATTAACTGAAGAATTAAAAATTATGGAAAAACTACCTAATCGTAGTGAGGCTGTTGAAATGGAACTACAACGCCTTATACAGGACCTTAAAACACAGGTTGGTATAGCTGATGGAGTTTACACTGGTTGGGATGAACTTAAACAAGTTAGTATGATGGACGCTAACATTGCCCGTTCAGTCTCAGAACTTGTGGGAGAAAAAGAGTTATATAACTTAACCCGTACACAAAAACATCTAAAGGATATTGGCTTTGATAGTACCCAAGGTAGTTATGCTTTGATGTACTACAATGATTTTATTAAAGATAAAGAGCCTCAAATTGAAGAAAGGCTAAAAGAATTCCAAAAAGAAATGGAACAATACACATCTATGTCATTAGATGATGTTCGTAAAATATATGGCCTTTATAAATACCGCCATATAGAATTACCTGAAGGACCTATTGAACCAAAAGCATTAATACAACACTATGGAACAGACATGTATGAAATCCGTAAAGCCCATCGTCAAATTAAAGCAGATATTGATGACTTAAGAAAAGAATTAGGGGGTTATGAAAAAGTAGATGACCTAGAAGTTCGTACAAATTCGAACATCTATTTCTTAATGACCTCTGCAGTTTTCGAACAAGACGAAGAACTTATTAAAGATTATTTAAACCAATGGTTTGGAAAAGAAGTAGATCCAACTACCGTTGAAAGTTTAACTCAAGAAGTCATGAACTATGTAAAACAAAATGAAGGTGGAATGGACTGGACAGACCCTCTTATCCAGAAACTTAAAGGTTATTCGGAAGGTATACCAGAAAATTGGGAAACCCTAACCGATTCGGAAGTAAAAATTATTCATAAGAAAAAACAACTTGAAGCTATTCAACGGGGTAGAGGTAAAAACGTACAAGAACAAACCGAACTTAATACAGCTATTGAGAACCTCAAACAATTAGTTCGAGAACGCAATATTGAAAAACATCAACTTACAGAACAAACTGTTCCATCTATCCGTAGAAAGATTAAAGGACGTTACACGGATGAAGAACTCAAAAAAATGACGGAACTCATTATTGAAATACGAGACTTACAAGAAAAAATTCCCACGGAAACCCCAAAAGAAAAAGCTTATTACAAACAAGAGTATAAACTAGGAACCGCTTTTGAAGAGTTTAATAAAACACGAGACCAAATATTAGACAAAATTAAGAAACGTGAAAAACAAATAGAAGAAACAGAACAATATTGGCATAAAGAAATAGAAAGAAAATACGGCAAATGGAATGATAACCACGCCTACACAGAATCTAAAGCAATGACTGACTTATTACTTCAAGAAAATTTAGATGGTTTCCGTGAGCTAGCAAATAAATACCCTTATATTAATGCCGATGAAATCATCCAAGATTTTGAAGATAATGTAAACAAAGCTCAAAGAGGTAAAGACAAACTATTTATATCAAGTAGGCGTGTCAAGGAAATTGGGGAAGATGGAATTGCACGTTATAAAACTGTTTATGATTCTGAAGATTTCGATTTTGATGAGTCTTTCTTGTTATCACCTATGGAATTAAATTATGACCGTAGAATTAGGGCTAAAGAAACACAACTTATGTTAAAAAATATGATTATTGAAGCCCAACAAAATGATCCAAAGTGGGAGCCGGGAGAATTACCACTTCGTGATTTTGAAGAATACTTCTTAAAAGATGAAGATGCACAGCGTTACGCTCTTGAGAAACCACGTATTGAACGTATGGAAAAATTAGAACGTTTCTACAATATGGACTTAACCGATATTCAAGAAGTATTTAAAGACGGAAAAGAACTACAAGCCTTTATGGATGCGCACCCCGAATATAAATTAGTAAGCGTCGTAGAAGATAGTTCTTCAGCCGCAAAAGACCCGTCAAGGTACTTCATTAAGAAAAATCAATTTGACACGGAGATAGCACTTAAATCTCATAGACATGAGGCTAAGTTTGAACAGTTTAAAAAAATAGAGATGGAAGCTGTTAGGGCAGGAGAATACCAAGAAAGAAAACCCGTTGCCAAAGAATTACTTTATAGAAACACAGAAGAACTCGATGATTTATTCCAACAATATAACCCCGATGAAGTATCAATTGGAATCATGAGTACCGATGATTTTAAAAGTGCGAAAGAAATATCTTACAAACCTTACGAATTACCGGGGACACTTGACTGGTATTATCGTAATTTCTTAAGGTTACAAAAGTCTGATATTCTTGTTAACTCATCGTGGCACCTTACAAATATCGTAGACATCGCACGTAAAAATAGTCAAATAATGGAAGGTATATGGGACACAAGAGACTACGTAGAAAAAATTGGTGACTCTTGGCACCTTTATCATTATTGGGATGAGTATCGTAAAGCCTATATTGAAGAACTAATGACCGAAGAAGGTAAGTTAGACATAGAAACAGATGAAGCTATAAGAGAACAAATCATCAATCGTGTCGAACAATTAGGGCATATGGGGTTCGGGGATTATATAAAAGAAAAATACCAAGAAGGCATTACAAAAGAAAAAATAGAAACAGGTGAACTAGGAAAACTAGGAACACATGTGTTCCAAAAATGGAAAAATTCAAAAAGTTTTAAGGCAAAAAATATAGACCAGCAAGTGGCCTTTCTTAATGAAGAATTGCAAAATATGATTGTAATGCTTGCAGAAACAAATGAGTTTCAAATGACAAGTGCGGCAACCGATATGCCTCGTTTCTTGCAATATATGGAACTTAAAAAATTAGAAGAAAGTAAATCCCATTTACGTAACGCATTCCGTTGGTTATCTTATGATAACCCCGTTATGCACAATAATATGCGTATAGCTAGCCGCATAGAACAAACGGGGCGTTTGCATGGTTATTTATTAGATCGCCATATGTTAGGAACAAGTAAAGACTCGGCTATTGCTCGTTCGTTGCAAAGGCATTTTGACTATTCCGACCGTAGTTTAATGGAAATGTATGGTATGATGATTTTCCCATTTATTGCGTTCCCGACACGTAATGCTTTATTCTGGCAAAAACAATTACAAAGTGCGGCTCAAAACAGACGTTATTATCATTTACTTAATGCGGCATGGGGACGATTTGATACCGAACAAAATGATTATGCCCAGTTCATGCAATCAAAAGGGTATGTACCTATCGGAAATACACTTGTAAAGATTGGGGATTCAAGGTCTTCTGCACTTAATATGGGAACTAATTTTGGGCAAGTAGCTTACAATCGTTTAAATCCATTATTACGTGCACCGATAGAAGCATTACGGGGCGACACCGACCGGGGAACAGCTGAGACATTAATGCAAGCTGTACCTATTCTTAGACGTGCGCCTCAACTTGCTGGACAAGCTAGACAAATAAGAGAACAAGGTTTATCGCCTCAAACAACATTACCGGGGTTATTTGGAACCATCTATGATGATTGGGATCACAATAGACCTGTGCATCGTCAACATCGAAATATTTATAATCAACTTTATAATAGTCGTGGACAATATCGACGATTATCAAATAATGCTTATTATCGTACAAGACAAATTATGTATCAAATACGCGATAGACGACGCTAAATAAAAAACCCCCCGCGATTTTAGCGGGGGGTTTATTTTTAGTCTCGTGGGTCTAATTTAGATTTTAAATATTCTTGATATTTTAAATTTTGTGTATCATCAAGAAACACATCAAAATCATGACCACATTCAAGACAATTAAAAACAGGTTCAGTAATTAAATCATCTAAAGGCGTCATGTTACCACTTCTTATAATTATTCCATTTTCTTCATGAACGTGCACAAGATATGTAACCACTTCGGTAAAGCATCCTTCATTTAAAGGGATTTCACAATTTGGACATTTTAACATTATTCAATATCCTGTTCTTTATTTAATTTTTCTGCATTTGCATATCCAATACATTCTCTTTTTAATTCTTTTAATAAATCAATAATCCATTCAATCTCTATTTTATTGGTTAGGCGACTTTTTACAAAATCAATACCATAATAATAGTTTGATTGATCTAAGTTATAGTCATGCATAAAGTCACTCACAATGCTTTCAACAACATGCATACGTTCAATTGTGTACGCTCTAGTTTCATTAATTTTTTTAGCTAAATCTTTCATTTGGGTTCCTCCATTTCGTAATCCTTAAATTGCCATAGCCATCCGCTTTTATATCACTCTTTTTTTACGATTTGTACGTATTCACCTTCAAAGAAAATAAACAATCTTCCGCTATCATTCATGCAATATTACCCTTGCTCTTTCAGTTTTCCATATAATTGTTTCGCCGTTGTGTTGAAACCGCACATAATGGTTAACGTCCATCAACCTTGAATTGTATACCAATTCAAACTCTTCAACTTCGGCCGTGTTACACACATTGTGTCTGTCACAGTATTCTATCGTTGCGGGTGTATCGTGTTGTGATAATAGTTTTATTTCGGATTGTACTTTGATGACGTAATACACCAATACTACTGTTAATAGAACAAGAATAACGATCACAGCTAATGTTACTATTAAATACGATTTTACTTCTTCATCGGTTCTTTTCATATTAGTTTCCCTAACTCAATATATTTTTGTTGCAGTTCTTTCACGTAGCTTTTTATGGTATCCTTGTCCGCATCTGTTGGGAAGACATACATTTTGTATTTTTCTCCTTTATTAACTATATATTACTTGTAAGATTGGATAAAGATCATCGTTTTCTGGGTCATAGTACATTTGTTTTGGAATTTGTTGAATTAATTGTTTTTGTTCTTTTGTTAATGATAATGTATTTCCTTTTCGGTCTACATTAGGATTAACAAATAGAATATTACCTTTAATAGGTTGGATTAGATTCATTTTACTATCTAACCAATGTGCAGTAATAGGATTATTTTCAATTAAAAGTCCTTCATCATCTACGTAAGCGTAGAGTTGTTCGTTTGCAGGCCAACCTGTAATAGTTCGACACTTTAAATTATCTTTAATATCTTCAAATTTTTCTATGAAAACCTCTTTAAGTTCTCTTGTTTTTGTATCCCAAAGTAGTCCATTAAAGCTTTTCATTTTCACGTGCCTCCTTGAGCATGTTATTTAGAATTAATGCTTTTGAATTTAAACGTCTAATAGTTACATCATCATGAGGAACAGGAAATAAATAAAGACTCCAATCTTTAACATTTAGTGCTGCTAAATAACCTCTTGAACTTTTTAGAAAGTCAATTTGTTGTTGTAATTGTGTGTAGTAATAACTGGGAATACCTGCTTCATCTGCATTATGATGAATGTGTTGTTGTAATGGGGACCATTTAGGATTAATAGTGCCCTCGAAATATTTTAAAGATATAGATTGTTTAAAGATTTTACTAAAAGAATCTTCAAGAACATTACCTTCTGCATCAATGATACAGATACCTTTATTAAAATCGTAATATCTAGTACCATACATACTAATAGTTTTAACCTCAATAGGGATCCATTCATCTCCGTTGTTAAACATAATCACACCGTCAAAATTAGTATTTAATCCATTATCTTTACCATACATGTGATTTGGTTTATGAATACTTACCCCTAATGTTTGAGTTAATTTAGAAATAATAAAGTCTTCTAAATCTTTTCCCATTCGTACATTAGCTTTTTTTCCGATAGAATCATCATGAACACGATTAATTTTATCGTTCAATAATTCTTCTGGACTTCCACCGGGAAAAGGATTTACATTTAGGATACGGGAACTATCACTAGCTCCGAATCCATCATAGCGGATTTTAGCAAAATCTTCATCATTCATTTGAGTGGCATTTTCAGCTGTAATAAAAATACCATGTTTTTCTAAATATTTAGTTAATATTAAATCAAAATTATTCATCATAACTCTCCATTTCATGTATAGTCCTATGTAGTTTATGCTCAATCATGGTGTCTAATACTGTAGCTAATCCATAGTGTTGAACAATTTGATGAATTAAAATCAAAACATCTGCGAATTCATCTACAAGTAATCGGGTAAAACGTTTAAGGGGTACTGTTTCTAGTTTTAATACTTGTTGTAATTCTTCTAGTTCTTCATATAATTTTCCTTTCTGTTCCGCTATGCCATAATTATCAAGGATTACTTTTAATAGTTCATGATGTTCAACCATTTTGCTTACCTAACTTTCTCATAATTTCCTTGAGTTTGTTTTGATCCGTCTTACAAAGTCGTTCAAATTCCTCGGGGGTAATCACTAAAATAGCGCATTTGCACTTATTATTAATGACTTCTGATTTGCAATCCATACATAAAACGGTAAAACCGTAATCTTTGTTTGAAGATTTAGGATTGCAATTGCAAAAATTACCTTTTTCCATTTTTACTCTCCTTTATTTTATATAGTAAAGCATGTCGTAAAGCATCGATAACATGCCTTGAAACCAT
>SKHH01000012.1 GCA_007117055.1 Lishizhenia sp.
AAAAGAAGGGACAACAATGACCTACACGGTAACAAAAATGGATAAAAACATACCGGTAGATAAAAGTAAATTTGTGTATGATGCCCGTAAATTTCCAGGTTATCAGTTGATTCGTGATTAACTCATATGTAGCATGTTATAAGCATATAAAATACAATCATTAATGAAACTTCATCTATAACAGGTGAAGTTTTTTTAGTTAATCTGATCTATAATGCAAATAACCGTTTTCAATAAACAATTGGGATGGTTCGTTATTGGTGTACAGCGCTCCTGTACCAAGTCCTTGAGGCAAGTCATTGTCAAATTCTGCAGTAAACTGAGCGATCGCATTTAATCCAATGTTTGACTCCAACGCACTAGTAATCCACCATGGTATATTTAAATCCGTAGCAAGTTCAATCCATTCATGTGTTCCTTTAAAGCCACCAACTAAACTCGGTTTTAAAATAATATATTGAGGTTGGATGGTATCCAGTAATTCTTTTTTACGACTCATATCATGAACTCCAATTAACTCCTCATCCAAAGCGATGGGAAGAGGAGTGCGGGCACAAAGTGATTTCATTTCAGTCCATTGACCTTGCTTAATGGGTTGTTCAATAGAGTGGATGTCAAGTTCGGAGAGCAGATTAAGTTTTGACAGTGCTTCGTCGGGAGAAAAAGCACCATTAGCATCCACGCGAATAGTAATAATGTCTTTATCGTATTTAGTCCTAATCTGTGCAAGTAGCTCCAATTCTTTTTCAAAATGAATGGCTCCAATTTTTAATTTAATGCAAGTAAAACCTGCTTGAATTTTTTCGAAAATTTGTTCTTGCATGAAATCAAAATCTCCCATCCAAACTAAACCATTTATGGGGATTTCTTTTTTCCCTTTGGTGAAATCATTTTCAAAAAACAGTGCTTTCCCTTTATTTTTTAAATCTAATAATGCCATTTCGAGTCCAAAATAAATGGAAGGAAAAGGTCTTAATAGTTCTCGGTTTTCGGCATAAAAAGAAACTTGTTTTACCACTTCTGTAACTTTAGCCTCGTAGGCTTCTAAACTTTGAAAATCTGGAGAAAGTCCTGGGATTATACTACACTCTCCAACTCCTATATCGTTTGGATTTTCCAAATCTGTAATCTGAATTATCCATGCGTGTTTTTCAGTCAAGATACCTCTACTTGTGCCACTTGGACGCTTAAATTGATAGGTTTTCTTTTCAAACGATGCGGAAAGACTCATAATAAACTACTTATCATTAATAAAACAGATAGTAAAAAGGTGGAAAGCGCCACTTTTTTTAATTCAGGATCAATAGCGCGCGGATCTTGAACTTTCATTACTTTTTTCAAATGAATGCTTAAAGGAACAAATACAAGCACACTAGACCACGCAAAATCATGATTATCAATAATCAAATAGATACACAAGGAAATAAATGATACAAGCAGTAAAGTGGTATGATATATTTTAGCTTTAGTAAAACCAAGTTTTACGACTAACGTTCTTTTTCCTACAGCAGCATCGTTTTCGTGGTCGCGCATATTATTTAAGTTAAGTACGGCTGTGCTTAACGCTCCAATTGTTATGGCTAAGAAAATCAAAGGAAATGAGAAACTCTTGGCATATAAGGAATATACACCAAGCACACTTACACATCCAAAAAATAAAAAAACGAATACATCGCCTAATCCGCTGTAACCATAGGCTTTTTTGCCTACAGTGTAAGTAATTGCGGCAATGACACAAGCGATCGCCAGCACAACGTAAAACCATAATATAGAAGTAGGAAGATCTTGAGTGCCCACAACGATAAGTGGAGCTGCCACAGCCAATGACAGTATAGAGAAAATAATTACGGCAATTTTCATGTGTTGGATTGAAATAGCTCCAGATTGCACGGCCCGTTGCGGACCAACTCTGTTATCATTGTCAGCTCCTTTTTGACTATCTCCTAAATCATTGGCAAGATTAGAAAGAATCTGAAGGAATAAAGTCGTACAAATCGCCAAACCAAAAATCAGATTATCCCAATACCCATGGTAAAATGCTACTGCGCTACCAGCCACAATTCCAGCCAATGAAAGCGGCAGTGTGCGCAAACGAAACGCATGAATCCAAGCTTTAATTTTTTTCATAATTCAAAAATATAAGAAAGTGGGGGATAAAGTAGCTAAGGAGTGAAATAAAGGCAAAAAAAGTGGGGCAAGCTACTTGCATCGCACCGCTACAACCTCCTGCCCTTGCTACGTTCCCGTCCTGGGGGATTAAGAGGGAGCTGGTCGTACAAGACTTACCCCAGCGCAAAATTAATAAAGAAATCTAATCCGACAAGTTAATGAGTAAAGAAATCAGGGTAAACTTATTCTTTCTTTTTTTTAATAGGGAGTTCTCTAAGTAATTCGAAAAGTAGTGTAGATAAAACTGCGGTGTTTTAAGCTGGATGGAGAACTAACAAGAACAACATATTCAGGGTGTTGTGAATCCTGCACTAATTCAGTTTAAATATAAAAGTATCAGCTTGCCCTGGGAAAGAAATACTTGAAATTGTAGCTTGAAGTAGTCATCAAATCACCATTTTAAACAAAACAATTCTCACAGCTAATGTGAAATGACGAGCTACATTATAATAATTACTGCCAAAAGGTGTATTTTTTAATTCACCTAATCCAGACTCGTAATAAAAATGCTCGTCAAATTTACGTGGGTTCAAATATTTCGCATTTCCACCTAGTTCTGATCTTATATAGATACCACTTGATTTAGAGCTGAATTGATGTTCATTTGGACTCCATAAAAACTCAACACCTAACTCTCCAGAAGAATTAAACAGTATATTTCGTAAATGAGAACCATCGTCTAAATGATGAATATATAAAGGGTTTCCTAAGAAGGTGGGTGAGTCTTCTACCGGTTTTCCTGCTGAACTCCATAAAGTCGAATATGTAGCAAACCCAATACCTATCGAACTATATAATCTCCATCTGCTATGCTTAATGATTGTATTATAGGAAGAAACAAACAGCAGCGTAGCGCTTTGTGATGTGTTAGAAATTTCAACATTTTCATCAAAACCGCTAAACTCAGTTTGCATTGGTAAGTATTCGGTCCTTGACAATTGGTTTCGTTGACTTCCAAAAATACCAAATCCCCATGGAGAGCATTTAGCTTGATAGCCTGCTGAAAAATTAAAACCTATTATGTTTAAATCACTCATTTCTTTAAGACCTTTCCCTAATGATATACCAATATCGGCAGAAGCTTGAGGAAATAAATGAAGAGGAAGAGTTATGAAAATGGCGATATTTTTAATGATTTTCATTTTATTGTTATAACTCCGGTTGTTTAATAATCGCCTATTAATAAAAGTAAAGATAAAGAACGCTGTTAAACATACACAAATTACTTAATCCGCATCAAAGATAATATGCCAAACTCCTCTCACTTGATTTACTTCATATCCCGTTGCTTCGTCGTTGGGATATAAATTTGCTAATTGTTGTGCAACGTCATTAGAAATAGCATTTGATTTTCCATGGCACTGTAAACACATGTCATTCGTTTCTATGGGGTAATAAAAATGGATTTTATCGTCGATGCGCTCTGTAATTGGTGTAACCTCTTTTTCTATTTTGAAATCATTTTTAAATTTCTCAATCCATTCCAAGGCTTTTCCCGTTGCTCGATTATTTGGGTTTCTCGGTTTATCTGAAACCCGTTGAATATACACTTGATGTTTTTGTGACATACTGTCTGTCAAAGGAATAGCGGCTACATTGCAAAACTCTAATGCGGCTAACGTTCCAGATTTCTGAATCGTTCCCATTAAATTCATACCCAATACTCGCTTTGTGCTCATTGCGTAGTGTAAACCTTGGTCTTCAGCGGTTTCAAAATGTTCTTTAGCTTGATTCCCCTGATTATTTCCGCTCCACCATTCCGGAGCTTCAATTTGAGCTCTAAACATATAGTTAGCAATCAAGTCAATGGTTTCTTCTGAGTACTTTTGTTTAGGCATCAAACCAAATTGCTCAATTGATTTAGGCATTTTGGTATAAGCAGTATCTGGATGGTTCAACCAACGTTTCATATCGGCTAGAAAGTGACCAAAATCTTCGGCATGATAAGCCTCTTTGACCTGTATAAGTGGAGGAGCTATCAATTGCTCTTTCGGTATGGATGGATTATGACATACATAACACCTATTTTCCATGAGTTTTTTACCTTGTTCAATATTTACAGGGTAGGATAGTTCTTCATTGGAGAAAAATGAGGAATATTGCTCCTCATCTGTTGCACTATCACATGCGAATAAGCCAAACATTAGACCTATAGATATGAGAAATAGATGTGGTAACTTCATAATATTGTTTTGTATAAAAATAAGTTCTTTTGATGAATTTCTTTGTATCAATAGTTACATATTTTTTGTTTCACTCCTACTAAATTGAACACTATCCTATAAATCGAATTTACTGAAAAGTCTGCCATTCTGTCCGTTTGTGCATAAGGAACGTATTTTGTTAAGGAAGCGGTATGCGATTTCAGCCGAGTCATAAAAGTGCTAGTATTGAAGCAATTGTTTATCCTTTGCTCACCTTACTTGTGTTGTGGACTATTTTTTTACTCGACCGAAATTTTGAATTAAAACTCTACCATTTTGGTGTAAAACCTAATACCTTAGAAGGCGTAAAAGGAATTGTTTTTATGCCGTTTATACATGGTCAAAAAGACTATTCACACATCATTAATAATTCGATTCCTACCTTTATTTTAATGAGTACCCTGATCTATTTTTACAGGAGTATTGCAGTGTATGTCCTCTTAATTATTTGGTTAGGTAGTGGACTATTTTTATGGATTTTCGCTTTAAATACGGGCTCCTACCACATTGGTATTTCCGGTGTCATTTATGGATTGTTTGGTTTTCTTTTTACCAGTGGTTTACTTCGTAAGTATATGCCCTTGCAAGCAATTAGTTTATTTGTGGTCTTTCTTTACGGTAGCTTAATATGGGGGATATTTCCTATGGAGCAAGGTATTTCATGGGAGGGACACTTTTTTGGTTTGTTTATGGGAATTGTTGCCGCAATATTATATAGACATAAAGGTCCTAAAGCTCCAAAATACCAATATGAAATTGAAAAAGATTTAGGGATAGAGCCACCTGACTTAGAAGGGGAGTGGTTGGAAAGGAGAAGACTCTATTTGGAAAAATTGAAAGAAAAAGAAGCAGCACTTCTCAAAGAAAAAGAAGAGAACCAGGATAAAAATGACAATCAGTCGGTATCTACAGCTAATATTAAAATTACTTATACGGTAAAACCTTCCGATGAGAAGAACCAACCTAATCCAACAAAGGACTAAATTTTTTAAGAAGCGTTCCTGTTTCTCTGGAAATAAGCTTACTGTTGTCAAATGGAAAATCAATTATTACGGCTTCACCTGTTTTCAGTGTAATATCTTCGTTAGTTAGTTGAAAAAGTAAATCCGAAATTCCAAAATTGTGACCTACGAGTACCAAACATTGATCATCTTGGAACGTGTGATCGTAAGCAGTAATAAATTGTAATAATTCATTCCACCCTGTCAAGTAAAGAGATTTGTGATAAGTTTTGGACGTCAACGCTAGGTTCGTCAATGTTCTATCACAGGTTTGACGTGTTCTATTTGCACTTGAGCAAAATACATGAAGTCTAAATTTTGACAGGTGTTGTTCGAATTGTTTAGCTATGGAAACGCACTGCTTTTTACCTTTATTGGAAAGATTTCTGTCAAAATCATTTTTTGTAAGCGATTGTTCAGCTTTGGCGTGTCTTAGTAAAATTAACTTCATGTTTAACTGTTAGTTAGTGTATTCAGAATTAATACTTTCTATGCCAATACATGCCACCTCTATGCCTTTTTCTGGAGCTGTAAAGTCTTTGAAATCAATGATTCTCTCAATGACATCATAGGCAATATACTTAGACTTTGAACCATCAATAATTACAGAGGTTCCAGGTTCTAGCTCCATAAGCGCTTTAGAAACACTCGCTTTATTTAAAAAGCTTACTTCTTCCGCTAATTGAATTGTTATTTTATTGTCTTCCACATGTTTAGTGAGCGTATATGGATTTGCGTAATTTTTACGAAGAATGAAGAAGATACCTATTGCTAAGCCAATCCCTATTCCTTTCAATAAGTCGGTCATTACCACCGCAACTATAGTTAATATAAATGGAGAAAATTGCTCCCATCCCATGCGATACATAGCACGAATTAACGAAGGATGAGCTAATTTATAACCAATAAAAAGTAATATAGCAGCCAAAGATGCTAATGGGATGTAATTTAATACAGAAGCA
This sequence comes from Lishizhenia sp., assembly GCA_007117055.1. Taxonomy (GTDB): domain Bacteria; phylum Bacteroidota; class Bacteroidia; order Flavobacteriales_D; family Crocinitomicaceae; genus CSBr16-161. The sequence goes on from SKHH01000012.1 coordinate 6,337, forward strand.
ATAAGAGCGACCGAAAACAACAATATTAAACCATGAATGATCGTAGCGAGTTTTGTTTTACCTCCGGCGTTAATGTTAGCAGATGAACGAACAATAACTTGAGTAATCGGAAGTCCTCCAATCATACCAGAAACTATATTTCCTACTCCTTGGGCTTTTAACTCCCTGTTTGAGGGAGTTATTCTTTTGTAAGGGTCTAATTTATCCGTTGCTTCAACCGAAAGTAAAGTTTCTAAACTGGCCACGATAGCTATGGTTAGTGCTACGGTGTACACGTCAATAGAGGTTAATACAGAAAAGTCAGGATTAGTGAAAAACCCAAAAAACTCTCGAGGGCTATTGGCTACGGGTAATTGAACCAAATGCTCCCCACTCATATACCATGTAGGGTAAAAAAAATGAAAAAACTGATTAATCAAAGTACCGAAAACAACAACAAATAAAGCCCCAGGAAGGAATTTGAACAGTGCAATTTTCTTCATAAAAGGTCGTTCAAATAGTATTAAAATACCTAGCGATATGACACCAATTATAATCGCACCGATACTAGGATTTAGTATAGCGTAGTAAACGTTGGAAAAGGTATTTTGCCCTGAAGTTTCAACAAACCCCAATTCTCCAAAACTATTTTCATCGAAACCTAAGAGGTGTGGAATTTCTTTTAGAATTAAGATAACTCCAATTGCAGCAAGCATTCCTTTTATAACGGAAGAAGGAAAATAGTATCCAATGATTCCCGCTTTAAAAAAACCAGCAATTACTTGAATAATTCCGGCCAAAACCACCGCCATTAAAAAAGCTTCAAATGTGGAAAGTGTTTCTAGCGCTCCCAGTACGATTGTCACAAGTCCCGC
>SKHH01000053.1 GCA_007117055.1 Lishizhenia sp.
AAAGATTTTTTACCGAATGAGTATCAATCTTATTATTCGGATGTAGAGCAAAGTATAAAAAGTAAGCAACTTGGATATGTCGAAATAGATAATAGTTCGTATGATAGTGACAGTAAACTTGAAAAGCAACAATCTTTTTTATTAGAAAGTATTCGAAAATGTGAAGAAGACGGTTACAAAAGAGGAGATATTTGTTTATTAGCTCGCTCCAAGAAAGAAGGGAAACAATGGGCAAAATGGCTAAATGAAGCACCTGAAAATTATAAAGTGGTAAGTGCGGATAGTTTAACTGTAAATTCCGATAAAACGGTCAAGGTTTTTATTGACTATCTTTACTTACTTCGAAATAATGCGAATCCATCGAATCGCATCAAATTTGTGGTAAACTTATTGACCTTAAAAGGGGAGGAGCCACTACTTTATCTAGCGAATTACTGGGTGGATGGTAAAGTAGGTCAATTACACTTTGAAACATTTGTAAAGGACTATTTTCAAGATAATGAAACGCTCTTCTTTAATTATGAGAACTTGTATGATTTGGGGCAGCAATTTGCTCGTTTGATTCGAGTGAATGAGCTGAATAATCCTTACGTCCATCACTTGATGGAAATGCTCCAAAATTTTGACTTGCAGATGGGACCTGATTTAAGAGGGTTTATTGATTTCTGGGAAACACAGGGTAAGGAGGAAACCGTTCAAATGCCAGAGAATGATGACGCCATTCAAATTATGACGGTGCACAAGGCAAAAGGATTGGAGTTTCCTGTTGTTATTCTTCCTAATTTGGAATGGGAGTTTTCTAAAGTAAAAGACGCTCATTTTGTAGAAGTAGAAAATATAAATACAGATGTATTATATACCAAATTGGTCAAAGAAAAAGCTCCCGATTTTATTATTGATAAATACCAAGCGGAAAGAAATAACATGCTGTTGGATGAATTCAACTTGTTATATGTTGCTTTAACACGTCCTGTTGATCGGTTATACCTGAAGGTTCAGTCGAAGACGAGTTCATCAGGTGAAATCAATAATATTGCTCGAATTGTATCCCCCATTTGTGAGGAATTAGTTAAAAGTAAATTTTTGACGCGTAAAGAACAGGATATCTTGATAGCCGGTGAGGCGGCACCAAAAAGTACGAAAAAAGAGATTTCTTCAGACAACTTCTATCCGAAAGATATCTCTGATTTATTGTGGTTTCCGGATATAGCTTTACAAGACGATGATGCCTTGGACAAAGAAAGTATTAACGAAGAGGTGCGTTTTGGTTTGTTAGTACATGACTTAGTGGCTAAAACTAGTGATTTAGAACAAATAGATTCACATGTTTTAGAATTAGTCAAACAGGATCAGATTGATAACGTTTATGCAGAGAAATTAAAACGCAAGTTAAAAGAAATCATTAGTTTTCCAGCTTACAATTCTTTACTCAATGAAGCCGAAAAAGTATTAACAGAGGCTAGTATTATTGTAAACGAAGAGCAAACACTTCGTCCTGATTTAATTATTGAACAAAAAAATGAAACCATAATCATTGATTTTAAAACCGGTGCAGAACGTTCAACACATTTTAAACAAATTGAAAATTATCGAAAAACATTAATAGCCATGGGGTATAAAAATGTTACAGGTTATTTGTACTACACCCAAAACTTAGTGCTGAAAAAAGTGTCTTAACCAAAGTCTACTGGGATTATTTTCTTTTGGATACTTTATTATGTGAAATTACTCGCTGTCTAGAACATTTGTGTCTGCCAACTAAAAAGGATCGCTTTTTTAGATGTTTTGTACTTCGATCTTGCACTCTTTTCCTCCAGCGTCTCCAACTAGAAGGTTTAAGTTCGTTACGCATCAACGTAATTACCTCTTTTTCTGAAATGTCAAATTGAAAAGTAATAGCATCAAAAGGAGTTCGATCTTCCCATGCCATTTCTATGATTCTATTTTTGTCCCGCTCTGATAAATTCATCACAGTAATAACAAAGTTCTTTGGATTTGGTTTATCTTTCTTAACTTAGCAATGGAAAAGGACTATTGTAAAAAATGGAATTAAAGCTAAAAGATAAACATGTAAGAGATCTGTTTTGGCTTATAGCTTCTCCTTCACCCATCAAAGAGTATGGAGTTAAGGGGCTCCCGTTGTTACCAAGCTTAATTCAAAATAATTGGGTAACCGAAAATACGGATTTCTTCATACAACTAGATGCCGATCCATCAGCGCTTCACGCTTTTTTAAAAGAGCGTACATCAACCCGATTAGGTATTTATGCTGAGTTTTTATTGCATTATTTTTTTGAGCATAGTCCATATATTCAACTTATTTTACATAATTACCAGGTCATAGAAAATAAGCAAACGATAGGTGAGGTTGACTTTGTGATTGAATATAAAGGAAATATTATGCATATCGAATTGGCAGTAAAATATTACTTAGATACACAACAAAATGATCTTTTAGAACATTGGATTGGCCCTTCTGGAAATGACAATCTATATAAAAAAATAGAACGTGTAGTTACCCATCAATTACCATTAGGAAGTTCTCCCATGTTTAGAAAACAAACAAAAATTTATGCAACTTCTTATTTTTGGTTACGTGGTGTGTTTTTTACAAACACAACGAAGGAAGTTTCATGGAAAAACCCTAAAGCAAATTTTGGTAGATTTTATACATTCAACGAGCTACCTAACGAGATGATAATTAACTCTAACCATAAGGTGTTACAACGTCCGCACTGGATGATGGATACGAAAGTATCAATTGATACAATGGACGATAGGCATTCCTTTGAATTACCTGATTCAATGGAGGAAGTTCAAGAGTTGATTAATATTCATGGCGCATTACTCGTAAAGTGCCTTGAGACTTCAAACCTCTTTTTTATTGTATCAGATGAGTGGACTGAAAGTTATGTATCTTCTACATTGCCTGAGAGTATACCTGATTAATTTCTTTAAAATGAAAAGGAATTTCTACCATTGTGGATAGGTCTTTTCCAACTTCATAAATGTCTGCATCATCTGAAGAGAACAACCATTGTACTTCAACAGATGCTCCTGACTCATTCATTTCACTCAATTTATTCAATAAAAATAACACTCTTTTAGCAGATGCTATATTGATATATTCTAACTGAAATGTAAAGACAGTTTGATTAGCAGGAATTGCTGCATAGGCATAGAACCATTTTAAGACAGGAGACCAGAATTTTTCAGCGTCTTCTGGTATAGCTCTACCACGAACACGCATGACTCCTGTATCGGGATCCATGAAAACTTCAGGTGTGTTGGCTGACTCCGATAACATAAAAACTTCCATAGCCTCATTTAAATTTATGGGTAAATATCATAATAAAATTTAATTATGCAATATTCAAATTGTTAAAATCGACGAGTATATGGTATTCATAGTTTAGTGAGGAGAATAGTCCTTTACGAGTGGTTGAATCATATGAAACCCTCTAGGAATGTAACCTTCTTGCATATAGAATTTTATGCCTTTGAAATTGTCGGTGTAGACATCGAGTGCAAGCATGTTGCATTTTTCAGATTCCGCTATTTTTTTTAAGTGATCGGTCATGATTTTTCCAATTCCTTTGGATCTATGGCTTTCTTTGACAATTACATTGTCCATTTCCAGGTATTTTCCACACCAAATTTTCTTTGCAATCCAATAGCCAGATAAACCAACGATTGTTTCATCATCGTATATAACAATTTGCTTGTAGTTATGAGGAATGATCTCTTTAAGGGTTTGAACATAATTAGAAAAAGAAATGGTCGGGTAAAGTTCCTTAAGGATGTCAAAGGATTGTTCCATCTCATTCAAGTTAGTAAAGGTTTTTAGTAGAAAATTGTGTTGTGAACTCATTTCATCATCATTATTTCATTCGTTGTCTTTTAATCATGTATTTCTGAAGAATAGCAGCTAATGGTTGTGCAATGTCTGCTTGCATAAAGTCTAAACCATATTGACTGGCCGTATTTTTGATTTCATTAAAATAAGCTTCAATTCGTTCCTTGTAGTTTTCTTTTATTTGTGCTGGATGAAGTTTTAATTTTTCACCTGTCTCCATATCTATAAATGTATAAGGACGGTTTTCAAGTTCAAAATCTATTTCACTTTCCTTATCCACTATATGAAATATGATAACTTCATGTTTGTTGTGTTTCAAATGTTGTAATGCCTCAAAAAGTGCTTCTTTTTTTGTAGGATCATCTAGCATGTCCGTAAAAAGGATAATTAAACTTCTTTTGTGGCTGAGTTCTGCAATATCATGAAGTGCTTCAATAGCGTTTGATCTTTTTGCGGATGATGGATCATACTGATGAAATTGTTTTTCTAATTCTGCATAAATATATCGTTGATGACTAACGCTAGATTTTGTCTCAGTATGCAGCTCCAGCTTCTCTGAAAATAACGAAAGCCCCACAGCATCGCGTTGTCGTTTTAATAGCTCCATTAAAGAGGCGATGGCGTAAATAGCAAATTCAATTTTTGTAACTTGATGTTTGGAGGACTTATACCACATAGAACTAGAAGTGTCCAACACCATTTGACAACGCAAATTGGTTTCTTCTTCGTACTTTTTTGTGAAAAGCTTTTCCGTACGCGCATAAAGTTTCCAGTCCACATGACGAGTAGATTCTCCAGGATTATAGAGCCTGTGTTCCGCAAACTCAACTGAAAAACCATGAAATGGACTTTTGTGAAGACCGGTAATAAAACCTTCTACAACTTGTTTTGCTAATAGCTCTAAACTTCCAAATTCAGCTAGCTTCGTTCGTTCTATAAACTGATCCATACAACTAAGTTAAGAAAACTTTATGGGTTATAATTCAATTTTATTATAATTTTTCTTTTGATTTGAAGAGCCACAACTATTGATGGAATTATAGAAAAAAATATTTCTAAATTATCAGATTACTAATAGAGGAGAAGGTGTTCATCCTTTTAAATATTGTGTATTATAAAATTATTACGTTCGTATTTTAACAAAGTGTATTTTGTTTATTGTTTGTATTTATATTTGCACTGTTAATAAATTTTTAATCATGAATACTATTTACGAAGGTCCATACTATTTATACGACATGCATTTGCTGGATGAGACAGTTAAAGAAGCTCAAGCTTCGGCTCTAAAACATAACTGTAACTTATATTATGCAATAAAAGCTAACAATGAAAACACGATTCTTGAAGTCATTCGTAAAAAAGGAATGGGCGTTGATTGTGTTACAGCTGAGGAAATCAACCACGCATTGAAAAACGGTTGGAGCAATTCGGAAATCGTATTTGCAGGCTCTGGAAAAACAATTCGTGAAATAGAGTATGCTTTTCAAAGTAATATTAAATGTATTCACTGTGAATCTTATGAAGAATGGGAGGTTATTTCTCAAATTCGCAGAAGGTACCCAAAAAGTTCTACAGCTGTGGCTTTGCGTATAAATCCAGACTTACAAGTTGACACGCATGAAAAAATTAGTACTGGTGAAAAACATCATAAATTTGGTATGTCTTTTTCAACAGCACTACAGATCATTTCTAAAGATTCTTCCATCATTGGTTTTCATGTTCATGTAGGTTCTCAAGTGTTAGATATGGAATATTTTGAATCATTGTCTTTACGTATGAGAGAATTGATTAGTCATTTACCAAGTACTTTTCAGCTACGCTATTTGAATTTAGGTGGTGGATTAGGAATAGATTATACACAACCTGAAAGAAACAGTATGCCGGACTTTAATGGATGGATGCGTGCTATTCGCACACATTTGCCAGTAGAAATTATTGAAACTATTTCATTAGAGCCAGGAAGAAGTGTAGTAGGTCAATGTGGTAAGCTAATTGGAGAAGTTCAGTATATCAAAAATTTAGATTTTCATCCATTAGCTATTTTAGATATTGGAATGACTGAAATACTGAGACCAGCATTATATGGTGCTCGTCATAAAATAACGGTTTCAAATGATCAATTAATTTCAATGAAGTACACAGTATCAGGGCCTTCTTGTGAAAGTAGTGATACCTTCGGTGGCGATTATGACCTTCCAATTTTATCTCGTGGAGATTTAGTAACGGTTCATAGTTGCGGAGCGTATGCTTCAAGTATGCAATTACGTTATAATTTGCGTCGTCCAATTCCTTCGAAGTATCAATACCGTAAAATATTAACTCAATTGAAAAAAAGAGAAAAGGCACTTGTAGCTTAATTTATAGTTTAAATCACACTTCATAAAAAAAAACCATGGGGAAGCCATGGTTTTTTTAAATAGAATATTTCAACACCCCTTTATTGAAAAGTAGACTCAAATGGTAAACGTTGCGTAATGGATCTACTGAGTGTGATCTCATCGGCATAATGTAACTCCGTTCCAACAGAAACACCGCGTGATAAAGTGGTGACTTTAATGGATTTGTAAACTTTTAATTTTTTATAAATATAAAAGTTGGTTGTATCTCCCTCCATTGTAGCACTCAATGCAAAAATCACTTCGTCAATGCGGTTTTCTTCGGCTTTTTTAATTAGACTATCGATGTTTAAATCTTCTGGTCCTTGTCCATCCATGGGTGAAATAACTCCACCAAGTACATGGTAGATACCTTTATAAGATGCTGTCGATTCGATAGCTAAGATATCGCGGATATCTTCAACCACACAAATCAAACGATGATCACGCCTGGGGTTAGCACAAATGGAGCAGATTTCAGCATCCGAAATATTTCCACATGATTTGCAAATCTTTACTTCATTTTTCATGGTAGTAAAAGCATTAGAAAATTGCTCTACCTCTTCTGGCGAACGGCGCAATAAGTCTAAAACTAAACGCAGTGCTGTTCGTTTTCCAATACTTGGCAAAGAAGCAAGCTGTTCTACTGCTCGTGCTATGTGTTTTGAAGGGATTTCCATTATAGAAAATCAGCTTTATTTAAATTTAACCAGCTTAATGTGGCATTAGCAAAAATATCCTCTACCTCCGTTGATGATAAATCACTTTCTTCGATAAACTTACCGATTTCCAAATCTCCCAATGGGAAAGGGTAATCTGTTCCTAAACACACTTTGTCACTTCCTTGCATTTTTAGGATGTATTTTAGCAAATCTATATCGTGTGTGATACAGTCGACCCAAAATTTCCCAATGTAATCTCTTGGGTTGACAGCGTTATCAATAGCTACTAAATCAGGACGACAATTAAAACCATGCTCAATGCGACCGATTGTAGGTAAGAATGAACCTCCAGCATGAGAAAAACAAATACGAAGGTTTGGCAAACGCTCTAAAACACCACCAAAAATTAGAGAGCATGCCGCCCTGGATGTTTCAGCGGGCATTCCAACCAACCATGGAAGCCAGTATTTACGCATACTATCAAAGCCCATCATTTGCCATGGATGAATCATGATTGCTAATCCTAGACGCTCGCATGCTTCAAAAATAGGAAAGAATTGCTCTTCACTTAAATTTTTATCGTTGATATTGGATCCAATTTGAATACCAACTAATCCTATTTTTTTAATACGCTCCAGCTCTTGAATAGCTAATTCTGTATCCTGCATAGGAATAGTACCTAGTCCAATATAGTTTTTTGGATAGCGTGTAACTAGGTCAGCAATATGGTCGTTCAAAAACATGCTCACTTCCAAACCGTCTTTTGGTTTAGCCCAATATGAGAATAGAACAGGAATAGTACATACCACTTGAACCTGTGTATTGAATTCTTTGTATTCATTCATTCTAAGATCTTCATCCCAACAGTTTTCTTTTATGGTTCGGAAGAATTTACCTCCTTGCATCATATCTGCTTTTTTATCTTCACGATGAGATAAGTATATGAAATCTCCATATCCAAATTTTTCAGTCCATTTCGGTAAGTTCCTAGGGATGATGTGGGTATGCATGTCTATTTTAAGCATAACTTTATGTGTTTTTAAGTGTTTTGTGTCGGTGAAGTTAATAAAACTTGATGGTTTGATTTCAATTTTTCCTATTGAATTTTTGTGACAGATGAATAGGGTGTTTTTTACGATTCATAAGTATTCAACCACCTTTAGTGTATAACCTTTTGATTTTTTCTGTTTTTTCAGTTCATTTCTTTTATATTTTTGTTATATAACTCAAATGATTAAGTAAAACGCATGACAGAAAACAATTATACAGAAGATAATATTCGTTCATTAGACTGGAAGGAACATATTCGACTTCGCCCGGGTATGTATATCGGAAAGCTGGGTGATGGAGCTTCAGCTGATGATGGTATCTATATTTTGATGAAAGAAGTTATCGATAACTGTATTGATGAATTTGTCATGGGGAACGGAAAGAAAATCGTCATAAAAACAAAAGATGGTTTGGTTTCTGTTCGTGACTATGGACGAGGTATTCCACTGGGAAAGGTGGTTGATGTTGTTTCTAAAATCAATACAGGAGGTAAATACGATTCTAAGGCCTTTAAAAAATCAGTGGGATTGAATGGTGTAGGTACGAAAGCGGTGAACGCCTTAAGTAGTTATTTTAAAGTATATGCTGTACGAGATGGTCGAAAAAAAGAAGCTGTTTTTGCACGTGGTGTTTTGGTAGAAGACCCACCTGTGGAGGATACAACAGAGCAAAATGGTACTTATGTTGAATTTACACCAGATGACCAAGTATTTAAAAAGTTTGTTTTCAAAAAACCATACATCGATAAAATGATATGGAATTATTGTTATTTGAATCGTGGCTTAACCATTCATTTTAACGGTGAACGATACATTTCGAAAAATGGACTCAAAGATTTATTAGAAAATAATATTGATGGCGACCCCCTTTATCCAATTATTCACTTGGAAGGGGAAGATATTGAAGTTGCTTTCACGCATGGTAGAACGTACGGAGAGGATTATTACTCTTTTGTAAATGGTCAGCATACTACACAAGGAGGTACGCACCAAAGTGCTTTTCGAGAGGCTGTTGCTAAAGTTATTAAAGACTTTTTTAATAAAAACTACGAATCCTCTGATGTTCGTCAATCTATTGTTGCTGCGGTCGCTGTAAAGGTGATAGAGCCCGTTTTTGAATCACAGACAAAGACAAAGCTTGGTTCACAAGAAATTGAGCCTGGTGGTAAATCAATGCGCGCTTTTGTAAATGATTTCCTAAAAACAAAACTAGATAACTTCTTACATCGAAACTCTGATGTAGCAGATATCATAGAAAAGAAAATCAAGCAATCTGAAAAAGAGCGAAAGGAGTTATCCGGTATTCGAAAGTTAGCGAGAGAAAGAGCTAAAAAATCGAGCTTACACAATAAAAAATTAAGAGATTGTCGCGTACACTTAACAGACTTGAAAAATGAGCGAAGGGAAGAAACTACGTTGTTTATCACAGAGGGGGATTCTGCAAGTGGTTCAATTACGAAATCGAGAGATGTAAATACGCAAGCTGTTTTTTCATTACGTGGAAAGCCGCTAAATTCTTATGGATTGACTAAAAAAGTCGTTTATGAAAATGAGGAATTTAATTTAATTCAGGCTGCGCTAGATATTGAGGACGAAATGGATAACTTACGATACAACAAAATTGTAATCGCAACAGATGCCGATGTAGACGGAATGCATATCCGTATGTTATTGCTGACTTTTTTCTTACGTTTTTTTCCTGATTTAGTGAAGAGAAATCATGTTTATGTACTTCAAACTCCGCTTTTCCGTGTAAAAAAAAAAAAAAAAACAATTTACTGTTATTCAGATGAAGAGCGTCAAAAAGCGTTGAGAGAACTAGGTAAAACAGCTGAGATAACTCGATTTAAAGGGTTAGGAGAAATTTCACCAGACGAATTTAAACACTTTATTGGAGAAGATATACGTCTTGAGCCGGTACTTGTTAGTAAGGATGCTTCTATTGATGAAACTCTCGCCTTTTTTATGGGGAAAAACACACCAGATAGACAGGAGTTTATCATGGATAACTTGAGGGTAGAAAAAGACCTTGAGGAAGAAATAGCAAAAGAAAGTAGTGAATCAGAAAACCTAGATAAAGCTTCGTAATATGGCGGAAGATGAAGAACCTATAGATGGACGGGAAAATGAAGAGCAGGATGCTGAGGCTAATTCAGAAGTCAATGGCGACGAAAATATTGTCGCTTTAAATGGACTATATGAAAATTGGTTTTTAGATTATGCCTCTTATGTTATCCTAGAAAGGGCTGTACCAGGGTTGGGGGACGGGCTTAAACCAGTGCAACGCCGTATTCTTCATTCCATGCGCGAAATGGAAGATGGACGTTACAATAAGGTAGCGAACATTATAGGAAATACGATGAAGTTTCACCCGCATGGTGATGCTTCTATTGGAGATGCATTGGTTCAATTAGGCCAAAAAGAGCTACTCATCGACATGCAAGGTAACTGGGGAAATACCTTAACAGGTGATTCTGCTGCAGCTCCTCGTTACATTGAAGCACGTTTATCAAAATTTGCTTTACACGTAGCTTTTAACGCGAAAACTACAAATTGGCTGGCGAGTTACGACGGAAGAAATAAAGAGCCTGAAAATTTACCGATGAAATTTCCATTGCTCTTAGCTCAAGGAGCAGAAGGAATCGCAGTTGGAATGGCTTGTAAAATATTGCCGCATAATTTTGTGGAACTTATCGATAATTCAATCAATTACCTTAGAGGTCGTAAGGTGGAATTTTTTCCTGATTTTCTGACCGGTGGAATGGCGGATTTCACAAACTACAACGATGGTTTGAGAGGCGGCAAGGTTCGTGTGCGAGCAAAGATAAATAAAATTGACAATAAAACACTTGTTATTAATGAGATACCATTCGGCACTAATACTACTAGTTTAATTGAATCTGTTCTAAAAGCTAACGATAAAGGGAAGATTAAAATCAAAAAAATTGAGGATAACACGGCGCAAGTTGCTGAAATTTTAATTCATTTAGCTACAGGCGTCTCTCCTGATAAAACAATTGATGCTTTATATGCTTTTACTGATTGTGAAATTTCTATTTCTCCTAACTCTTCAGTAATTGATGGTGATACTCCGCGTTTCCTAGGTGTAACTGAAATTTTAAAAAGAAATACAGATGATACCGTACACTTGCTGACACGTGAATTAGAAATACGTAAATCGGAGTTAGAAGAGCAGTGGCACTTTAGTTCTTTAGAAAAAATCTTTATCGAGAACAGAATTTACAGTTTAATAGAGGAGGAAGAAACTTGGGAAGGGGTTATTTCTGCAATTGACACTGGTTTAAAACCATTTATAAAACATTTAAAAAGAGAGGTTACGCGAGAAGATATTATTCGATTGACGGAAATTAAGATTAAACGAATATCTAAATTCGACGCTTTTAAAGCGGATGAGTTAATTCTAAAAATAGAAGAGGAGTTAGAGCAAATCGAACTCAAGCTCAATAATATCATTGACCATGCGGTAGATTATTTCAAAGACCTTAAAAAGCGCTTTGGAGAAGGGAAAGAGCGAAAAACAGAAATCAAAGTTTTCGATAACATTAGCGCTGCAAAAGTGATCATTCGAAACGAAAAGTTGTACGTTGATAAAAATGAAGGTTTTATTGGTTATAAGTTACGCAAAGCTGATTATGTTCAAGACTGTTCGGACATAGATGACATCATCGTGTTTTTTGATACAGGAAAAATGATGGTGACTAAAATTGCCGATAAAAAGTTTGTAGGTAAAGGAATCGTGCATGCGGCTGTTTGGAAAAAAGGAGATAAACGCACAATTTATCATGTAGTCTATATGGACGGTAAAAATGGCCCTAGTTATATGAAACGCTTTTTTGTGAACTCTATCACTCGGGATAAGGAGTATGACTTAACAAATGGCAAAAAAGGTTCCAGTTTATTATATTTTGAATGTCACCCGAATGGTGAAAGAGAGGTTATTAACGTTCAATTAAGAGCGAGACCGCATTTAAAGAAATTAAAGTTTGAGGTTGATTTAGGTGAGCAACTAATCAAAAGTAGAACGGCGAAAGGAAACTTGGTCAGTAAAGAAATCGTTTCCAAAGTAACACAAAAAGAAGTAGGTGGTTCAACTTTAGCAGCGCGTAAAATTTGGTATGATAGTATCGTTGGGCGCTTGAATGATGAGCAAAGAGGTACATTCTTGGGGCAATTTAGAGGGGACGACAAGATCTTGACGCTTTATAAATCAGGAGAATACCGTTTGTCTGGTTTTGATTTAACCACCCACTTTGATGACGATTTGATTCATATCGAAAAGTGGGATCCAGAGCGCCCTATTTCTGCAGTGTATTACGATGGAGAAAAGGAGCTCCATTATGTGAAACGTTTTGTATGTGAAGTAACTACAGATAAAAAAGTGCTTTTTATTAGTGATGCAGAAGGGAGTGAGTTGGATGTCGTTACTACGTTATATAAACCTTGTGTCACCATTATTTACAATAAATTATTAAAAGCTACTAAAAACTTACCGAATAAAGAAGTAAAACTGGATGAATTCATTGATGTAAAAGGAATGAAATCACAGGGTAATCAGCTTACTAAATTAAAAGTAAAAGAAATTGTGCTTACTGATGGTGAGGAGGTGAATTTACCATGGCCAAAAGAGGGTGAGTCTGGTTCAGAGGCGAGTGAGGACGATGCGGAAAATGACAGTGTCATATCGGAGAGCGATGAAAGTAATCCTACAGCTAAAGAATCAAAAGATCAAAACGAAGAAAAAAGTAGTGACACAAAGACCAAAGAAGATACTTCAGATAAAAAAAGTACCACTGTTAAAAGTCAGAGATCGTTAAATGCGAGAAGACCAGCTCCAGAGAAGGATGAGCCAGCAAAACAAGTAGAATGGGATTTTTCTAAAGTTAAACAAAATTTACGTAGAAGAAAAAAAGATAATGATGATTCCCAGCCAAGTTTATTTGATTTGGATGAATAAATTTTAGGGGATATAACTTTTTACTAAGTTTATTTATGGAATACTTTAGTCTTTTACATCTAAATAGAAAAAGCTTATGAAGTTACTTTCTATTTTAGTTTTATTGGTGTCTTCCTCTGTTGTTCTGGGTCAAGAACCATTTACTTTTTACATAGCCATTCATGATGAATTATCAAATGAGCTAATTACAGAAACGAATGTAAAGATTTATTCGGGTGATAAATTGATGGTGAACCGTCCTAATTATAATGGAGAAGGAATTAAGTTATTCTGTGAAGACAATTTCGAAAATTTAAGAATTATTGCTAGTCATGAGGCTTTTGTGAAAATAGATACGTTAATTCAAATTGATTGTACTCAATTCTCAGTTTTTAAACGTTCATTCAGGTTAAAACTTTATTTAAAGTATGATGGTTTAACATCTGAAGAGGTAGATATTACAGCTACTTATCAGCCAGAGATTATCTTTAGTTCAGAGGAGTTCAGTGTAGAAGATTTTCAGATTGATCACGAAGGGAACTTGTTTGTTTTGATTTACGATAAAAATATGTTAAAAGGCAGTCAAATCGCTTTGTATAAAGATGGTGAATTACATCATAAAAACAAAGTGGAAAGTGGACCACATCGCCTTGACTTGGATTATCTTGGAAGAGTTTTTTTGGTAGGAGAGGAGTCTGCTTGGCTAGTTCAGTTCAACAAAGATATTCGATTGATTCCAGTAGATAAAAATGAATACGACTACCATATTGCTCCAATCATTGACACATGTATGAACAATCTTTATTTTTCCAATTTTAATGATTGGTATCCTGCGATGGATTTTTTTGAAATTTCATTTAAAGAGGGAGATACGGTTTATAGAAACTTACGCCACATAGAGGATCACTTGATGATGGAACTGTATTTAGCGGAGTACAAATATGTAGATGTTCGCACTCGTTTATGGGCATGGGACAGAGAACGTGAAACTGGAATTGATCGTGAAATTTGGGTCGGTTTGAGTAGTTTTACGAATACAATTTACTATGAGCCGATTTATGCTAATTTTTTCATAAAAAAAGATAAGTACTACATTACCGATCATTACGATGACTTTTTGTTTGTTGGTGATGTCTCTTCTGGGGATATTGTAGATAGTATTCCTATCACTTATCATACGAAATTAGGAAAGTATAAATGGAAAAAATCAACGCAGCAAGATCCAATTACGGAAAAGGTGTATTGCAGGTACGACTATGTTGGACAAACTAAATTAGTTGAATTAGATTTAGAAACAGGTAAAATAAATTATCCATTTGAACTGTTTTACAAGTATGTGGAAAAAGTAAGAATTCTAAACGATGAAGTGTATTACATCTATCGTCCTTTTGAAACAGCTCAGAAAAAGTACCTATATAGGGAAAAAATAAGTGACATGGTCAAATTAAACTAGAAAGGTCGAAAAGTTATTCCAACACTCACGAAGTAACCATTTGGGATGGTCTCATCTAATAATGAATAAATGGAGTTTGAATGGTGTAAATATCTTCCTTCAAGTCGCATCATGAATCCTAATAGAGGCTCATAATTAATTGTCGATGTAGCACCAAAAATAGGGTCGTTAATTACAGAAATTAATACTCCGTCGTTGTCCATGAAATATTCGCCGCGTAGTCCTAAACTCCACTTAGTATTGAATTGAAAAGTAGATTCTATTACGGCAGAAGAAAATACAGAATAGGTATCAGATAAATAGGCTTTTTGCTCTGTTCCAATATCAAATCCACCAATAAGTCCCCATTTATCCGTTTCGTATTTTGCGAACAAATTGTGGTGATAACGCATTCTTCTTTCGTAGTTGGGAAATTCATTTCCGACAAAAGAACTACTGTTTACAGAGAACTGATCTGAAAAGAAGTAAGTGAATTGATGACCTAATCCAATTGTTGTGTTGTCATTGACACGACTTATACGTTGCCAACCGTTGAGAGCCAGTAGACTAATAAAATAGTTGTCGGTTTCATAACTAAGTTGTGCACCTGATGAATAATAAGGCGTATTATCAGCCAATATACTTCTGCTTAAGTTCCAATGATTAGCTCCAGTCGCACTTTCAAAACCAATATGTGATTCTAATACTCCTATATCGAGCCAAAGCGGTTTTGACTTATGTAATTGATAACCAATTCGTGCCTCGTGAATATTTCGTAAATAAGGGAGTTCATGCGCCATATTTTTACCAGCATAGGTTCCGACCATAATTCCTAAAACGCTGCGTAATCGGTGATCTGTATATTCTACTGAAATTAATCCTAAATTTACGTTAAGCTCATTTGTTCTATGATAACTGTAGAAATAGTCTGGTCGTTCATTTTCTGAGGTTTGTTGAAAATCATAAGTATAGTAAAGCTCTAAGTAAGCGCCTACAGTTAGCTGACTGCTATCGGTTTCGGTGTGTTGAGAAAAAAGAGAATCATTCAATAGATTAAAATGAATTACTACTATAAGCTTAATTACTTTCAACAATTTAAAGGTGAATTTCAATTTCATAGCACTAAAGTAAAAAAAAAATACTGGAGGAATAAATAACTCTGGTTCTTTCCTTTGACAAACTTATACTTCGTTAATTTCTAGAAATAGCTCCTGTAGGTAGCAGAAATAGTAGCGCTGAATATCGGGTTCTCTATATAATACTGACACTCCATTACATTTCGGTCGGTATCACTTACCTCGACAGGCTCGGCACACCGCGAACACCTCATAGTAATTCAAAAACCTTGTTTTTTTAACTAAACACATTAAGGTGGTTGCGGTGTGCAGCGGCGCCATGAGTTCTATCGATGGGAAGCTTGTTGAGGTAAGTGGTTTTAACTAAACGTAGTGTACTTAAAAGTGCGGTGCTTCGAGCATAGACGAGAAGTATCAGCCTGTCCCGCACCGATAGGTCGGGAAGAAAACCGACTGCACAACGTAGAATGATTTTTTGGTCTTCGATACATGATCCAGTCATTTAACGCAAAAATTAACAATCCTTTTCTATTATTCTAAACCACAAATTCATTGATAATTAATAATATTGTTAGATTTGTTTTAAAAAAAAATGAGAATATGAGCAATAATTATCACGAAAAAGTTATGCAGTTTTTAGAGGCCATAAAATCAAAAGAAGGTCATGAAACAGAATTTATTCAGGCAGTGGAAGAAGTTGCTGAAGTGGTAATTCCCTTTATCGAAGAAAACGAAAAATACCAAGGACATAATTTATTGGAGCGCATGATTGAGCCAGAGCGGACAATTATTTTTAGAGTTCCATGGATCGATGATAATGGAAATCCACGCGTAAATAGAGGTTATCGAGTTCAATTTAATTCAGCAATAGGCCCTTATAAAGGAGGTATTCGTTTTCATCCTTCTGTGAATCTTTCTATTTTGAAGTTTTTGGGGTTTGAGCAAATATTTAAAAATGCACTAACGACTCTGCCAATGGGTGGAGGTAAAGGTGGTTCTGACTTTAATCCAAAAGGAAAGTCTAATAACGAAGTAATGCGCTTTTGTCAGTCTTTTATAACCGAATTACAGCGTCATATTGGTCCCGATACGGATGTGCCTGCTGGAGATATTGGTGTTGGAGCAAGAGAAATTGGTTACATGTTTGGACAGTATAAACGTATTCGAAATGAATTTACTGGAGTAATTACAGGTAAAGGATTAACTTGGGGTGGCTCTCTAATTCGTCCGGAAGCAACGGGTTACGGAGCTGTATATTTTATTAAAAATATGTTAGACGAAATCGATGATACCTTGAGAGGAAAAACAGTTGTGATTTCAGGTTCTGGAAATGTAGCGCAATTTGCCATTGAAAAAATTCTTCAGTTTGGGGGAAAAGTGATTTCGGTTTCAGATTCCTCTGGGTATGTTTTTGTTCCGAATGGTATTCATTCTGAGCAGCTGGACTATTTAAAAGACTTGAAAAATAACAGAAGAGGAAGAATCAAAGAAATGGCTGATACTTATCCAGATATTCAGTTTTTTGAGGGGGAACGTTCATGGAATGTACCCACTAATGTAGATATTGCTATTCCGTGTGCTACTCAAAATGAGTTAAATGAGGAAGATGCTCTAAATTTAATTGATAAAGGGATAAAGGTTGTGGGAGAAGGCGCTAACATGCCGTCAACACCAAAAGCGATTGAAACTTTCCAAAAAAATGGGGTTCTATTCGCACCTGGAAAAGCCGCTAATGCAGGTGGAGTAGCTACTTCAGGGCTTGAAATGTCTCAGAACTCTATAAGAATGAGTTGGAGCAGGGAAGAAGTAGATACGCATTTGAAAAAGATCATGGAAGATATTCATTCCCAGTGTGTGAAGTACGGAAAAGAAGAAAGTGGAAAAATTAATTACGTCAAAGGTGCCAACATCGCTGGTTTCGTAAAAGTTGCCGATGCAATGATAGACCAAGGTGTTGTATAAATTACGTCCGAAATGATACTAAAAAAAGCGTGAGTTTTGAAATTCACGCTTTTTTTATTTACATAATACTTGTTTCACAACTCTCCAGCTCCTTGACGAATGATTTCTATATTTCCATCAGTACAATTCACGATGGTTGATGCTTCTAATTTTCCATAACCACCATCAATAATTGTGTGCACTTTATCGTCGAAACGCTCGTAAATTTCATAGGGATCAACAAAATATTCCAATAATTCATCTTCGTCATCAATTAAAGATGTTGTAACCAAAGGATTCCCCAGTTTTTCAACTATTTCTATTACAATTTTATTGTCGGGGATTTTAATTCCGATTTCTTTACGCTTAGAATCAAATAAACGCGGAATGTCATTATTGGCGGTTAGAATAAAAGTAAATGGTCCCGGAAGAGATGAGTTTAATAACTTAAAAGTGGGTCGGTCAATGGGTTTAACATAAGCAGTGATTTGACTGATATTCTTACAAATAATGGAAAACTTTGATTTACTTAGTTTGATGTTCTTAAGTTTCGCTAATTTCTCCAAAGCACCTTTGTTTTTGAGGTCACAACCTATAGCGTAAACCGTATCTGTCGGGTAAATAATTAACTCTCCATTTTTTAGCGCTTCAACAATGGAATCGATTAATCGATTGTCAATATTATTTTCGTTTATTTCTACTAACATATTTCAATTTTACACTCCTAATATACGTATTTTAATATGATTTAATCCTTTTTTAGGCTCTTTTTAGCTTTTTCCCAATAAACGTCCATTTCATCTAAATTCATACTTGAAATATCTTCTTTGTCTGCTTTCATTAATTGTTCCATCAGTTGAAAACGGTCGATGAATTTTTGATTAGTTCTTTCCAAAGCGTCCTCTGGGTTAATACCAATAAAACGAGCATAATTGATCATCGAAAAAAGAACGTCTCCGAATTCATCTTCTATACGGTTACTATTTTTGTCCACTTCAATCTTTAATTCTTGAATTTCTTCAAGTACCTTTTCCCAAACCTGTTCTTGGTTATCCCAATCAAATCCAATGCCTTTTACTTTTTCTTGAATTCGGGCTGACTTTAACAATGAAGGCAAGGAATTAGGGACTCCAGAAAGTACGGAGGTTTTTCCTTCCTTCAGTTTTAACTTTTCCCAATTTGCTTTTACCTGTTCTTCGTCTGCGGCCTCAACATCTCCATAAATATGTGGATGACGATGAATGAGTTTATCACAAATTCCATTTAATACATCAGTAATATCAAATACTTTTTTCTCTTGAGCGATTTTGGAGTAAAAGACGAGGTGCAACATGAGATCTCCTAATTCACCTTTTAATTCTGTAAGGTCATTTTTTAAAATAGCATCGGATAACTCATAGGTCTCTTCAATGGTTAAGTGTCGCAAAGAAGTAAGTGTTTGCTTTCTATCCCAAGGACATTTTTCACGTAACTCATCCATTATCGTGAGAAGTCGCTCAAATGCAATTAGTCGTTTATCCATTTTTTTACTACAAAAATAACTATCTTTCGATGGAACAACCGAAAAATAGACGGGAAAGAATACGGTAAACATTATTATTTACTAAAACAGCCCTAGAAAGGACGGAACAATAAACTCCTTCTTAATTTATCTCTCCCTCTTTTAAAATGTGGAACACTTACTATTCGAAATAATGCTGAACTTTATATATTCTACCACATATTAACTCGCTATGGCTCTTTCGTTGCTTTGATCTAATTGCGTCAAGGGTCTTAACGAAGAACGAATAAATTGCCAACGAGTAGGGAAGTCTGCAAACAAAATGGCGATACGTTTTTTATGCTTTTTAATGGCGTCTGAAATTGCAGGGGGAGAGATCGGTGGATCCAACTGACCAGCAATATTTTTACCATTTACTACAAGATTCAACTGTTGACACTGCTGCGCTGCTTCCTCGTACCTGTCCAATAACTCTATTGTTTTATCTTTGTTTTTAACACTTGTGTTCGCTTTGACATACTCGTTCGATTTAGTTTCAAAAATCAATAGCGAAGTGGGTATTTCAATCGTGACTTTAGATGAATACAAATGAAAAGCAGCGTAAATGGCGTTCTCAACGGCAGATTTTATGTCTTCTAAGCTCACACTCGATTGAGCAATGTGTTTCAGCGCTTCCTTAGAAAAAACAAAACGGCAATTTAATTCGCTCTCCAGTGTTTTTGCTATTTCGTTTACGTAAAAATGCAAGGATTGACTAAATAACTCCTCGGTAAACTTTAGCCGTTCTTTCAGTTTCTGAATGTTAGATTGATTTTGTGTGTTATTCGCTTCAAACAACCGTATTAATTTCTGTTCTGATACAACACGTTGGTACTCCGCACTTAAAAATGATTGAATCATATTAGCCAACATACTTTTTTCAGAAGCTGTTATTCCTTTAAAATGTACATCTAACTTTTGAAGACTATAATTTTCTGGAAAAGAAAGAATGAGTAAATCATGTAACCCATCAAATTGATTTTCAAAACTTAATATTAACGTACGCAAATTTTGTTCATCGTAGAACGTCGCCTGCTTATTGGATATAGTATCCACTAAAAGATCATCGGATTCAGACCAGAAACTAACCCATTTTTTCGCACGCAATTTTTGAAGATGTGCAGTTTCGTGATTAGAAAGTCCATTTTTTTCAGAATATATCAATGACTGATTATGAGTTTTCCAGACAGCAGAAACAGACGCTAACCCAGGAAAAAGCTCTTCTGAACGAATCAAAAGATACTCAATGGGATGATATGTTCCTGCTAAACGCATAATTAGATTAAGCAAAAATATAAAATTAAACTTAATTAAGTTGCTTAATTTTAAGTTAATTAAAATGTACTGCTTACTTTATTAGTTTTACTTAATTCCGTATTAAAAAGTTACATAACATCGGATATTTGTGGAGTATTAAAAACAAATGCCATGTATATTTCAGTAACAGAAGAAGAGAAAATCATATTAAATCAGCTTAAACAAGATTTGTATACACTTAACTTATCTATAATTAAGTTGATGATGAGCTTAGGAACTTTCCTATTAAATGGATTCATCGCATACTTTAAATCATATGATGATTTCTCACTAGAGAATATTCGAAGAAAGGGGATTAAACAAATTTTAACAGAACGTGCATTGGCTTTTTTTGGAATTACCCTTGAAGAGAAGAAAATCAAAAAGTCACAGACTTCAAGAACTAAAGTTAAAAGAGGAGGGAAGCTAGTGAAAAAATGTGTACGCGTTGTTCTTTTTCCATGCTACTGGATCATATTATGGACCTATAACTCAAGAAAAAAATATGGACAACAATGTAAACCACCGAAAAATGAGTTAAAAACCTGAAATACATAAGTTTATTTTGATTTATATTGCTTATCACTTTAGCTTTTTTAGTGAGAAATGTAATTATTTTATGTGAAAAATGAAACCTCATAAAAATAAATGCGTAACACCACAGAAAAAGATTCTAAAAATGATTTTAAATACGAACGTTATGATTAATAACACTATTGAATTGGCAAAAAGGCAGTTAGAAGTACATGCTCAAATGGGAGAGAAAAGTACACTTTCTATTTTTGAAGTTGCACGACTAATGGATACTGTTTCAGAAATGTCATGTGTAAAAAGTTCTAAATTAAATAATGACAGCATCTTCTTCGGATTTTCGGTAAATTAAGTAGATGTAAGTATGTATTTTTTTCTTTATGGCGATACATATCGTCTATGATATTTCATTAAATCAGTGCTTTATGCGCTGGTTTTTTTGTTTATTTCTATTGATGAATAGGTTGTGTTATGCATAATATAAAAAATATAGCTTCTTAAATAAGGCACTTTACGACTTAGGGAAAAGCATGCTTCGGTATTTTTAGAAAGAGTTTCCTGGAGGAACCACAACAGGAACGCTGATTATCGGGTTCTCGATATAATACTGACTACCCATTTCATCACGGTCAGAATTCTCTAATACATAATAATAGTAACTTAAAAACTATGTTTTGAAATAAACTGATTAGGTGGTCGAGTGGTTTTGACGAAACGTAGTGAATTTAAAAGTGCGATGCTTCGAGCATAGTCGTTAAGTATCGAGAACACTCAACCTCATGTTTAAAGTGAGCAATCGAATAGGGTAGGAACAAAGTAGAAAGCTCTCTTCAACTTTTCTTGTAATTCAAACATTACTGGGTATTGTTTTGAAGTAGGTCTAAATAATAAAGTTAATTATGTTAATTATAGCATATAATTTAAAGAGTTGTTTTAAAGGTGTTTGTGGGCTAAGGTTTACAAATGTCATACATGTTTTCAACTAAAAGATTACAGTTGTAACAAGTGCTATTCAGTTAATAGTTATTTTTGTAAACATTATTTTACTTTTTGTTATCAAAAATAATTACAAATGGAAATTCAAGATAGAATGAAAATGATAATGAAAATGCATCATTTGACAGCATCTTCATTCGCAGACACAATTGGTGTTCAGCGTTCGAGTATTTCACATATTATGTCAGGAAGAAACAAGCCTAGCCTAGATTTTATTGAAAAAACGCTGTCTTCTTTTCCACGAGTGGACGCGGGTTGGTTAATTACGGGTAAACAAACGAAAGTTGCTCAGGTTGATCCATTAGGACAACAAAAGAATAAGCTCGAGGAAAAGAGCGCAAAGGAAGAAGAATTGGTATCAACTAAAATAAAGAAGGAGCAACCAAAAACGATTGCTAAAATAATTGTTTTTTATTCGGATGGCACGTTTGAAGAGCGCTAGCGCAGGATAACTCCTGAACCAATTAATTCATCATCGTCATACCACGCACAGAATTGTCCCGGTGTGATACCGCGCTGCAACGTCTTGAACAATACGTATACACTCCCATCTAGCATTAGGGTTGTCGCTTCCTGAAGCATTTGGCGATAACGTATACGCACTTTGTAGTTGTATTCCACTCCTTCTTGGAATTGATACTTTTCATTGGTAAATAATAAGTCCTTATTCTCCACTTCTAATGCCCATCGATTAAGCCCAGGATGTGTATCTTTTTGACCTGAATAAACAATGTTCTTTTTCGTATCAATCTGTAAGACAAATGATGGATTTGGTCTTCCGCCAATCTGTAATCCTTTCCGTTGGCCTATGGTGTAAAAATGCGCTCCCTGGTGTTTAGCAACCTCTTGACCCTCATTATAGTTAAATACTATTGTTTCGACAAGAAGTTTAATATTGTCTAAGGTGGGTTTTATGGCATGATATTGTACTAATCCAGGATGCTCCTCAGGGATTTCAATTACTTTACCTGGTTTCACTTCCAGTTGTTGTTGCAAGAAATTAGGTAGCCGGACTTTACCTACAAAGCAAAGTCCTTGTGAATCTTTTTTATCGGCTGTGACTAAATCATGTTCCTTGGCGATTTTGCGTACTTCATTTTTTTGCAACTCACCAATGGGGAATAAAATACGTTGTAATTGCTCTTGTTCTAACTGACATAAAAAGTACGATTGGTCCTTAGTCGCATCTTTACCACTTAATAGACTCACAGTTCCATCATCATGCTCCTTTCGGCGACAATAATGGCCTGTAGCGACATATTCCGCTCCTAAATTTAACGCCGCTTTAAGGAATACATCAAATTTAATTTCTCGATTGCATAGTACGTCAGGATTAGGTGTTCGTCCGGCGGCGTATTCATTGAACATGTATTCTACGATACGCTCTTTGTATTCTTTGCTTAAATCAATGACTTGAAAGGGGATGCCTAGTTGATTTGCAATGAGTAAAGCGTCGTTACTATCATCTATCCACGGACATTCATCTGAAATGGT
>SKHH01000213.1 GCA_007117055.1 Lishizhenia sp.
GCTTCCGCTTTATTATTGACAAGATACACTTCATACGAGATGTTGGGTCGTGCAAAATTTCCTTCAAATATTTTAGGGTTTCTTAGCTTAAGCTGAATAATTATGTCTTCTTTTACGCGCTCCGTTGCTGTAGCAGTAAGAGCAATCATCGGGACTTGTGGGTGGATTTCTCTTAATTCATGAATGTCCAAATACGGTGGTCTAAAATCGTGTCCCCATTCCGAAATACAATGGGCTTCATCGATGGCAATTAAGCCGACTTTCATTTGTTTAAACCGTGTAATGAAAATGTCTGTTTTTAATCTTTCCGGAGATACATACAGGAATTTTACATCTCCGAATTTACAGTTGTCAAGGATGATGTCTATTTCTCTTCTGCTCATTCCAGAAGTGATGGCATGTGCATTAATACCTCTTTTTTGTAAGTTTTTCACTTGATCTTGCATTAATGCTATCAGCGGAGAAACAACAATGCAAATTCCTTCTCGAGCAAGGGCAGGTACTTGAAAACAAATCGATTTGCCTCCTCCTGTGGGTAATAGTGCAAAAGTATCGTGGCCGTTGATGGCGTTTTGAACAATAGCCGCTTGGTTCAGTCGAAACTGATCAAAACCCCAGTATTTTTTTAAAAGTTCTTCAGCCTGCACTTTTTACGTTTTTTTGCTTAATCCCTTTGTCTGTACTTTCGGAGTTTATCTAGTTTTTCTTTGTTGTTGGTCAATATTGGCTTATCTGCAGGTTTTTCAGCAGGTTTTTCTATGGGTTTTTCAGCTGTTCTAGGTGTTCGCTCTGTCTTTTTTTCTTCTTTTTGTTGCTCAACTTCTATTTCATCCTCTCTTCGTCGTGCAACATAAGAAGAACTCACTTTTTTGTAGTTGATTTCCTTCTTTTCCGTAGGCTTAACACGTGACTTTCGAACAGGTTTTTCAGCAACAGTTGCTGTATCATCTGGATCGTTTGATACGTTATCCGTTTTGGATCTTGTTCTCACTTTTTTAGACCCTTCAAAAATGTCAAACTTGCGAAAACTACATTCTAAATTACCATTGAATACTTTATCTTTTTGATTTGGTTTGAGCCCAACAAATTTCATAGCTTCCAAGTTAGAGGAGATAATCCAGCAACTAAAACCATTCATTTTTTGTTTGAAAAAATCACCTAAACTTTCGTAGAGGATTTCAATTTCTTCACCCATACGTTCTCCATAAGGTGGGTTACAAATGAGCGTTCCTCCACCTTCGGGGATTTCCAATGTTTTAAAATCGGACAAACGGAACTCAATCATATTTCCGATGGGTGCAGACTTACTATTGCGTTTGGCTTTTTGTAATACTTCTGCATCTGCATCAGCTGCGATAATAGGGAAATCTAGTTTTTTCGGTTTTCTATTGCTAGAAGCTAATACTTCTTCCCATTCATCAGAATTAAAGGAGGAGAAGTTTTTAAACGCAAAATGAGTTCTTTCTACCATGGAAGGAATATCGGCAGCCATTAATGCCGCTTCAATGGCAAGTGTTCCCGATCCACACATAGGGTCGATGAAAGTTGAATTGCCATCCCATCCGCTGAGTTTTAACAAACCTGCTGCTAGGACTTCATTCATGGGAGCTTCTCCCGTTTCTTGTCGGTAACCGCGTTGAAATAAAGGCACTCCACTCGTATTCAATGAAAGAGTAACTTCTTTTTCTTTAATGTAAATATCCACCAATACTTGTGGTGATTTAATGTTGACGTCTGGTCGGTCTCCTGTTTTATCGCGAAAAACATCAGCTATAGCGTCTTTCACGACAAGGTATGGGTATTGACTATGATTAAACAAAGTAGAAAAAACAGCACCTTTAACAGCAAAAGTTTTGTCTTTTTCAAAATAACTTGTCCAATCGATGCGCTTTACTTTTTTATATAAATCATCGGCCTCATTTATCTTAAAATGATCCACCTCAACAAGCACGGAAATGGCTAGTCTACAAAGGTAATTTAGACGATATACATCTTTCCATTTTCCTTTTAACTGAACAGCACGATTTAATTGTACCGTGTTGGAATAGCCTAATGCTTGAATTTCTTGTTCCAGTATGTCTTCAAATCCGTATAATGTTTTTACTGTAATTGTAACCATAACTTTACTTTGTTTTATCTCCTAGTCGTTTTGTAAAAATAACGAAAAGAAATGTATTTTCATTTTAGTAAATGAGCAGGTTGAATACACCCAATTAGTTTTACTTCAGCACAGGTCTTAGGTGTTTTGAAGACTGCTCAGATTGGCATATACACCATTTTCTTTTTCTGCGAGTTCTTCATGTGTTCCTTCTTCAATGATACGCCCATTTTCAAGCACCAATATTTTATCTGCTTTGCGAATAGTGGATAAACGATGGGCAATTATGAATGATGTTCGACCTTCCATGAGAGTTTCTAGTGCTTCTTGAACCAATCTTTCAGATTCAGAGTCTAAGGCAGAAGTAGCTTCGTCCAAAATAAGTATGGTTGGATTCTTTAAGATAGCACGTGCAATAGCAATACGTTGCTTTTGTCCTCCTGAAAGTTGAATTCCTCTGTCACCAACTTCAGTATCCATTCCTTCAGGGAAACTTTCAATAAATTGTAAAGCGTTAGCTTGTTTTGCCGCTGCTATGATTTCTTCTTCTGTCGCATCTGGTCTACCAAAAGCAATGTTTTCTTTGATACTTCCTCCAAAAAGAAGAACTTCCTGAGGAACAAGTGCCATGTGTCTTCTCAAATGGTTCAATTCAATATCCCTCATGTTTTTATCATCAATTTCAATACTTCCTTTGGTTGGAGTATAAAAGCCTTGAAGCAAGGAAGCTATGGTAGATTTACCAGCACCCGATGATCCAACTAGTGCAATTTTTTCTCCGCTTTTAGCACTAAATGAAATATCATTAATAACAGTCATGTCCTTTCGTTGTGGGTAGTGGAAAATTAGACTTTTAAAAGTGACATTCCCTTGAATTGTTGATTGATCTTTTCCTTGGTGTGTTTGTAATTCTGTTTTTTCTTCTAGTAAATCCATCAGGTGTTCGGTTGCACCAATGGCTTTTTGAATTGTCGCATATAAATCTGGTAAGGACCCAAAAGAAGCTCCCATGAACACTGTAAACATAACAAAGGCGAAGAAATCTCCTCTTTCTAGTGTGGGGTTCGGTCCAATGGTCATGTGAAGACCTTGCCAAATGATAAATACTATAGCACCAAATAAACACAAAATGATAAACGAGACAAAAAGTCCACGCCAATTTCCACTTGTAATATTCAATTGTCGAATGGTGTCAATGGTTTTTTTATATTTTGAAAATACAAATTGTTCGTTTGTAAAGGTTTTTACATTGGTAATTCCCATAAGGTTTTCTTCGATAATGGTGTTGGAATCAGCTGCTGCATCTTGTGCTTTTTTGCTCAGTTTTCTAATAAATCGACCGAAGAGAACAGCGATAATTGCCATGACGGGAACAGTTGCTAGCATAATTAGTGCCAGTCGCCATGAAACAATGGTGATAAATATAATGGATCCAACAATTATGATAACCTGTCGGAAAAATTCAGCAATGGTGGTTCTTAAAGTATCTTGGATAATGGTGATATCCGCAGAAAGTCTGCTTGTTAACGCTCCTACTTTATTTCGATTGAAAAAATCCATAGGCATGTAAATTAACTTTTGAAAAGCATCATTGCGAATGTCTCTCAATGTGTTTTCAGTCACTTTGGTGAACAATATGATTCGAAAATAAGAGAATAAACTTTGAAGGAAAAACAATACTACTAGTAGTCCAGCTACTATATTAATATTCGTCAAATCAAGTTGTTCTACCCAAGAGGAGTTGCCACTAAAACCAGCCGATTCAGTAGTTGTGCCTCCTAATAATTGACCTAAAAGATAAGGAAAGAATAGTCCAGCAGAACTAGATAGCACTAAGAAAATCCAACCAATGATAAACATTCCCTGATAAGGCTTCAGGTAGGTAAAGATTTTTTTCGCCTTGTGAATGGACTCTTTAGTTAGTTTGACTTTTTCTTTTTTCTTATTCTTCGGTTTAAACATATTATTCCATCAATTGAAGGTTACAAAGTTAAGTGAACCTTTGATAAGTAGAACTATTTTTTGATGGAATTAACGAAATAAATGGTAATGGCTTGAAATAATATCACTATTGAGAAAAAATGACATAAAAAAAGGAGTGACAGGCGTCACTCCTTTTTTCATAATCAACCTAACCTAACCACCTAAATCATTGATACAAATATATAAATAAAGTAAGTATCTGGCAAGTATTATTAGACGAATAGTCAAATAATTCGATAACTAGACTATATTTTCGATGAGTCCGAAATGAAATAGTACTGATTATTAGCGTTTTTATTGATAAAACACGAATGAATCTATTTTTAGTGAGGTTTCAGCAGTATTTATACTGTTTTAAGTAGTATTTTTGCGCCCATGTTGCTGGAGTATGAAAATGTATGTGGTATTCCTTTAGAAAGGTTGCCATTTGAAATGTTTGGCTTGTGTTTACAAGAACCCATGGCGTTAATAACAAACTGGTTGATTGCATTGACCGCTTTTCTGTTATATAGTAGAATTAAAACTCCTCAGAATTTATTTCAAAAACATTGGAAACTCTTTTACCTGACTTTTGGCATCAGTACTTTTTTCGGTGGATTGGGACACCTGTTTTTTTATTATTTCGAAGTTTATGGTAAATTTCCGTGTTGGTTTTTTGGTATTCTAGCCTCTTACCATGCAGGAAAGGCTATGATTAGTAATTCGCTGATTTCTAAAGCGAAACAGGTTCGGTTGACTTACTTTCTAATGTTGAAAGGTGTTGTCCTCATTATTTTGGCTGTAATAACTAAATCCTTTCTGTTCGTCATGCTCGATGCCACAATTACGTATTTGTTTTTTTGTTTAGGTTTCGGCTGGTACTTTTACAGAAAGGGGTATTTGTTTTACAAGTATACGGTCATTGCTATCCTCATTCTAATTCCTTCGATTTTTATTTTTACCCTCCAAATTAATCCCCATTTGTGGTTCAACAAAGACGATTTGAGCCATGTTTTAATGGTACTTACAATTGTCTTTTTCTACATTGGTATTTCTAAGTCAAAAGAGTTAAATTTGGATGCGTTTTCATCGATTAACTTTTTAAATAGCAAGACAAAGTATGTCAAAAAGTAAGATTTCAAATTCCATTAATATCAAAAATAAACGTGCAAAATTTGAGTACCATATTTTGGATACGTTTGTTTCAGGTATTCAGTTAGGTGGAACTGAAATTAAAAGCATTCGCAATGGTAAAGCAAGCATATTAGAAGCGTTTTGTGTTGTTGAACGCAATGAAGTTTTTATACGAAACATGCACATTGCTGAATATTCAAATGCTTCTTTTTACCAGCATAAACCTAAAGCAGATCGCAAGTTGCTCTTGAACCGTAAGGAAATTCAAAAAATTCAAAAAGGACTAGAGACCAAAGGTTACACAGTCGTGCCATTGCGATTGTTTATCAACGATAAAGGACTAGCAAAATTGGAAATCGCCTTAGCAAAAGGTAAAAAACTCTACGACAAACGCCAAGATCTCAAAGAAAAAGACGATAAGCGCTCCATGGATCGCGTGAAAAAGGATTATCGGGTGTAATCAATTTTATATCCTATATGATATGCCAAAAGAAAAATTCAAATAACGCAAATAGGACGCATAATGTGGTACATACGTTGAGAAGTTAGTTCTATTCGAGTTTATTATTCTATAGTTTAAGTTGCTGTCCTCCACCTCTTCTAAATTTGTTACGGCTTTATTTAAATCAATATGCTCAACTAGCTTAGCGCCATGAATATACCCAAACCCTAAATGGATGAAAAAACCTTCTCCTTTGTAGTCTTCATGAGAAATGGTACTTTTTTTCATGAGGTTGATGTCGACTCCAGTATTTATATGATAGGCAATAGTTCGATTTAATACTACTGGCCTTAGTTCGATATTGTTATTTTCCGCTCCGGGTATTATTTCTGTAACACTAAGTCGTGTAAACATTGTCATGTTCGATAGATAGAGTTCTGCATAGGGTTTAAACCGCTTCCTTGAAGTTTGATTAATTGCTTTAACGCCAAACCTAAAGTTCCGGAGCCTTGAGGTCATGTTTACGTCAAAACTTTTTTGTAGACCTTGATGTAAATAGGTTCCTAAAAAGTTACGTTGAGCATATTCTCCAAATGAAAAACCGATAAAAAAACCGAGTGGTAAACTTTCATTTGGGTAGAGTACTATATTTCCACCACCAATACCTACATAGGGTAAGTCGTCATTATTGTTTCGCATAGGAAAATGAAGGTCTCCCCGGGAAAGTGTTAAGGGAATCTCAAGTATTGGAACAGCATCAAAATCAATACTGTTTGATCTTGTTGAGTCATTTTTCGCGGTAAATTGCGACCAACAAGTTAAGTGGAAAACCAATGGGAAATATGCCAGAATATAAATTGATTTCATACTTTGAACCTATAAAAAACAGTATAAAAATATAATTTATTTTAAAGTAATGTTTTTAGATACAACATTCTATTAATAAGTAGACCAAGAAAGATTACGTTTGCCCTGAGAGAACCCAGGGCAAACACATTTATAATTATTGGGCTACGAAGCTAAGTTGCAAAATTGTCCTGAAAGGACTGCATTTGTAAACATTGGGTGAAACCCGATGTTTACGATAAACTACATCACCCCCTATTAGTCCCGAAAGCCTGCCTAAGCAGGCTTTCGGGACTAATAGTTTTATTCATTCCTAGTGAAGGACATCGTCCTTCGTTTAGGTATTACACCTCCGCTATACCAGTCGGACAGGCCTACAGGGTGGTAGGATATGACTTTTTACGCTATAGTTAATCTAGAGAAAAAACTTAATGACTTAAAAATTATTGCCTTGTATGAAATATCGCTATTGGTAAATAAGTAAATGCGTTTGCCTTGTTTAAAACACAAATTTCAGCTTCAGAAACAAAATGTTGGAAAAAAGAAATAGTATAGTTAAGAATCTTTTGTAACTTAATAAGTAAAAAAGAAATATGACAACAAAAGAAATGGGTGATTTTGGTGAACAATATGCCATTCGCTACCTCAGAAATAAGGGGTTTAAAATTATTCGAACAAA
>SKHH01000073.1 GCA_007117055.1 Lishizhenia sp.
TTGACTAATTTCATGAAGTCAACAATGGAAATTGATTTACTAAAAATGGTGTCATTTTCAAGGTGTTCTTGAACATCTGAAATTCGTCCTAGCATGTGGTTGCTGAATTTCCTTCCATCTTCCTTATAATCCACCATTATTTCGAATGGGATAGCCCCACCAAAATGAGCTTGGATGAACTCAATGTCTTTTAAAATTGGGTCTGAGGGTGGTAAATCGCTTGTAAGGTTCCCGGTCGCTTCTACTTTTGTTAACCCCCAAATACTTGTTAAAACTACTAATGCAGCGACACTATAAACAAGTGGGCGTTTTGTGGTAGATAAATAAACTAATTTATCAATGACCGCATTCGTATATGTTTTTTCAAGGTGTTTTAAATGTCTTGGTTTAGGAGGTTTAGCAAAAGAAAAAACAATTGGAATGATACAAATAGAAAGCACAAAAACCATAAGTATATTGATAGAAGCAATGGTACCAAACTCTATCAGTTTTTCGGAATTGGTGAAAATGAAAGTAGAAAAACCTAATGCTGTTGTTAAATTCGTTAAAAAAGTGGCGTTTCCAACTTTTTGAATAATACGTGATAGTGCTTTGGTTTTGTTTCCATGGTCTTTTACCTCTCGATGAAATTTAGTTAATAGGAATATACAGTTTGGAATCCCAATTACAATCATCAAAGGAGGAATCAATGCCATTAAAATAGACAAGTTGAACCCAAATAACCCAATGGTTCCTAGTGACCAGATAACTGCTGTGAAAACGACGATATTACAAAATAATACCACACGAAAAGAACGAAAGAATATATATAAAAGTAAGGAGGTCACTGCAATGGCCAATCCAATAAAGATGTACATTTCATTTACGACTCGCTTACCAATTACCACACGAATATGAGGTAGTCCTGCGAAATGAATTTTCCCGAAATATTGTTCAAATTGAATTGCGTAGTTTTCTATATCTAGTACTACACCCGATTTTTTTTGGTCACTTAAAAATGATTCATCAATAGAAATCATCATTAAAGAAACATTGGAAGAGTCGTTGTACAGCAGCCCATCATAAAGTGGGATTTGCCGTATTTCATATTTTACTTCTGAGATTGATTTTTTGGTAAATGTAGGGTCTTCAAAAACGGGTACAGCTTCAAATCGACCTTCTTCGGTGTTGTTGATTATGGTGAATAAATCAGCCTCAGATAAAACGCTCGTAACTCCATCAAAGCTAGCAATAGAATCACTCAGTGTTTTCCAGCGTAAGAAGTTTTCTTCGGTGTAAAGTTGATCACTTTCAATTGCAATTACCAAAGTACCTCCGTCTTCCCCAAACATTTCTTTAAATGCAAGGTAGGCACTTTGTGCAGGAGACTTTTTGGGAAGCATATTCCCATATTTATTATCTAATTTTAGCGATGTAAAGGCAAAGTAGCCCAAAAAAATGGTTATTACTCCAATGATTGAAAGTATTAACACTCTATTTCGTAATATTTTTTGGGATAATTTAAACCACATGCAATCCTTAAATTTTGCACAAAGATAGATTTTTTTATAGGTTTCCCTAGCCCGCTTTATTCATGAATTTAATTTTGAAGCTATTTTAGGTACATGCCCCGAAGGAATTTATGCATATTTCAAGGGGTTGTAACGACAAATAGGTCAAAATTATATCAAAATCTGATAAAAAGAAGTGTCCCAAAAATGGGGATGCGATAAAATACTAGGGTTGAATTTAAAATGCTTTATATCAACGCTTTATTGTGTTTAAGGTGTCAGGTTGGTGAATAATGCGGGCTAGGTTTCTTTCATTATAGCCTCATGAAGGTATATAGGTGCACCATTAGTTTCTAATGATGCACCTAGAAAATTGATTATTTACTTTGGTCTAACTTTTTCACCATGGTAAGAATAGTAGCCAATCCAACGGTTTCATTATTCTCATCGTAGATATCTACTAAAAACTTCACAATTCCTTTCGCGATATCGT
Organism: Lishizhenia sp.; assembly: GCA_007117055.1. Classification (GTDB taxonomy): domain Bacteria; phylum Bacteroidota; class Bacteroidia; order Flavobacteriales_D; family Crocinitomicaceae; genus CSBr16-161. Next base: position 1,984 of record SKHH01000073.1, read on the forward strand.
CTTCTGAACGTTTTTCTTGATCAATTTTTTCTTTCACCGTAAATCGAACGCCTATAGTTGTACCTGGATAAACTGGTTTTGTAAAACGACATGAATCTACACCATAATTTAAAAGTACGGGTCCTTTTTTAGGATCTACAAATAAGCCTGCTGCTTTCGAAAGTAAGAAATATCCGTGTGCTACTCGTTTTTCAAAAATGGTTCCATCTAATGATGTTTCATCCATGTGTGCATAGAAGTTATCTCCAGAAACATTTGCAAAGTTTACAATGTCAGCTGTTGTAACAGTGTGTTTATGTGTAAATACAGTATCCCCAACTTTTAACTCTTCAAAATGCTGTCTAAAAACATGTGGGTTTGCTTCTGGTTGGGCTCCACCAACTTGATATTGTTGTGTTATTTCTGTTATTGTTGTTGGATGTCCTTGTATGGCTGTACGCTGTAAATAGTGCAGAACACCACGTTTTCCTCCCATTTCTTCACCTCCACCTGCACGGCCTGGCCCTCCGTGTGTAAGCAATGGCATTGGAGATCCATGACCTGTACTTTCTTTTGCACAGTCGTTATTTAATACTAAAATTCTACCATTGACATGAGCTGCATTGACAACAAATTCTCTAGCCAATTTATCGTCAGCTGTTACTATAGAGGTAACTAAGGAACCTTTCCCTAATTCTGTGATTCTTACAGCATCCTCTATGTCCTTGTAAGGCATTATTGTGGAAACAGGTCCAAATGCCTCAATGTTATGACAGTCGATATTTGTATGCGGATCATTATTTCTAAATAAAGTAGGAGAGAAGAAAGCACCTTTGTTTTTATCTGCTCCTACAACAGAAAACTCTTCTTGATTTCCGAATACTAATTCTTGAGACTTAGCCAATAAATCAACATTGTGTGCTACGCGTTCAACTTGAAGTTTTGTAGCAAGCGCACCCATTCTTACACCTTCTTGAGATGGGTCACCAATAGTTGTTGTACTTAAACGTTTCGCTACAGCATTTTGAACATCATCGATCAGTTTTTCTGGAACCAATATTCTGCGTACTGCTGTACATTTTTGTCCTGCTTTTACAGTGATTTCTTTTGTTACTTCCTTCACGAAAAGATCAAACTCGGGAGTTCCAGGAATGGCGTCTTCACCCAATACGGATGCGTTTAGTGAATCAGCTTCTAAATTGAAAGGAACGGACTCTTCTAAAATACGTTCGTGGCCTTTTAAAATTTTACCAGTCGCCGCAGAACCCGTAAAGGTTACCACATCTTGGTAATTCACATGGTCAATGATGCCGCGACCTAAACCAGTGATTAATTGTAAACTTCCTTCTGGTAAAATTTTCGAAGCGATGATGTCTTTCACCATTAATTCCGTTAAATAACTGGTGTACTCCGAGGGCTTTACCACTGCGGGGACTCCTGCCATTAAATTGACTGCAATTTTTTCTAACATTCCCCAAATCGGGAAGTTAAAGGCATTGATATGAATAGCTACTCCTCGTTTTGGAACCATGATATGGTGTCCGATGAAAGTACCGTTTTTAGATAGAGGAGCAGCCTCACCATCTACATAGTAGGGCAGGTCTGGGAATTGTCTGCGCAATGAGGCGTTAGCAAAAAGGTTACCAATTCCTCCTTCAATATCTATCCAAGAATCTATTTTCGTAGCACCTGTAGCGGCACTTAATTTATAATAGTCATTTTTTTTCGTTAGAAGGTGCAGCGCTAATGCCTTTAACATCCTTCCTCGCTCCTGAAAGGTCATTTTACGTAGGGCACTTCCTCCTTTTTCACGACCATAAGCGAGTACACGTTCATAGTCAATTCCTTTGGAAGAAATTTCTGCAAAATCTTCTCCCGTAATTGCATGATGAGCCGTAAGTTCAACTCCTTCACCATTTACCCATTCACCACAAATATAGTTTTGTATTTTCTGCATAATATTTTTTTAAGCCTCTAAAATAACTCTTTGTTATAAAACAGAATGAATTTTAGGCAGAATATTCTGACAGTGGATTGATGGAATCCGCAAAATGTGTAAAAAATCATCGCAACAGCGCATAGAATTGGTCAAATTGAAAAATCTTATTTTCCTATCGGTTTATTGGTTAGGATAGCGTATTTGTAATTGAATGCTTTTTTTTCCTTTCATGATTTTTATAACCTCTGGAATTTATATGTCGTTTGTTTTTTTTATTGTATAGTGCTTGTAGGAGTTAACAATGCGGTCCCACGAGCAATTCTATTGCTTTACACGTAATGGTGTTAATTGGAGTTGATAATTTATTATCAGTAAAGAATAGTTTTCTATTACGACACGCATCTAAATGCTTTGCCTAAGTGCTGAATAATATCAGAAGCCGTTAAAGATTCGTGACTTTCTTTTTTTAAACCGATATCTCCTGCTTTTCCATGTATATAAACTCCTAGTAAAGCGGCTTCTAATGGACTATAACCTGAACTGATTAAACCGGTGATTATCCCGGTAAGTACGTCGCCAGTCCCGCCAGTAGCCATTCCTGGATTTCCTGTCGTGTTGAAATACACTTCCCCTGAGGGGGTAGCAATTGCCGTGTAAGCTCCTTTCACAATCGTAATGACATGGTGTTTTTTTGAAAAATCTCGTTGCATACGTAACTGCTCAAAACTATTTTTGGTTTTGCATTGAATCAATCTTTCAAATTCCTTTGGATGAGGTGTAAGCACCGTTTCAATCGGAAGTAAAGAGAGTAGGCTTGGATTTTCAGCGATTATATTTAATGCGTCGGCATCAAGTACTAGAGGAGCGGTAGCCGAATTCAATAGTTCCTGTACAACTGACTTAGTTTCATGTTGTTTTCCAATACCAGGGCCAATAGCGATGGCAGTGTATTGACCTATTTGGGGTAAAGAAGAAATAAATAAATCATGCTTATCTGGAGAGAAAAGTACTTCAGAGACCTGTGATTGTAATATCATTTCTGCACAAGCGGGCGCATGAACAGTTGTTAATCCACTACCGCTCTTGAGACATGCTTTTGTGCTTAATAATGCCGCACCGATCATGTTTTTTGACCCTGCAATAATTAAACTATGCCCATAGGTTCCTTTGTGTCCAAATTTTGATCTTTTTTTGTGAATCGAGCGAATTTTTTCTTTTTCTAATAGTTGGTATGGTGACTTTTGTTTAGCTATGGCCTCGCGGTGCAAACCAATAGGAACTATTTTCCAATTTCCTACGTATTGTTCGTTTTCAGGAAATAAAAAACACAATTTTGGAAGTTCAAAAGTGAATGTGGCATCAGCCTGAATAATGCTGTCTTTTACTTGTTCGGCATTTCCTTCACTAAATAGTCCAGAAGGTATGTCTACACTAACGAGTAATTGTTTTTGAGATTGATTGATGTGTGTTATAAGCTGTAACGCTAATCCTTCAGTCGCTCGGTTCAGTCCTGTACCAAAAATGGCATCAATGATAACGCTATGGCTGGGGATCTTTGGAAAATCAGTATTTGACGCTAAGATTGAATAATCAACTCCAGTTTTCAATAAATGCTCTTCATTAATTGAAAAGTCTTTACTTTTTTGATTGCCGAGCAGTAAACTGAAAACGGAAACATCATATCCTTTTTCATCTAATATTCGTGCGATAGCTAATCCATCTCCACCATTGTTTCCTGATCCTGCGAAAACAATTATTGGATGGTCTTTTAACGTTTTTTCAAAATCACTTAAAAGTTGTTGTACAAAATGTTGACTGGCACGTTCCATTAAATCAATCGATGCAATGGGCTCGTGTTGGATCGTATATTCGTCTATTTTTTTGATTTGTGCACCTGATACAATTTTCATAATGCGAAAATTAAAAAATATGACCAACAACGAGAAATAATTGGCTGTCTTCTTTGGATACGGCGTAGTCTATTCTCAAAATAGTCGATTGATTCCAAGCGATTCTAGCGCCAATTCCTGGGGAATATTTGAAATTATTTAATTGAAAATTTTGAAAGTTATCCCAAACTCTTCCTGCATCTATAAATGGAACAGCTGAAAGTGCGATATCCTGTTTAAATACTGAAAAAGAAGTGACTTTTGTGCGCAATTCAAGATTAGCAAAACCATAGATGAGTCCACCGAATCGGAACTTTTTGTATCCTCTTAAGGCATCTTCTCCTCCAAAAACACCCAAACGTCCTTGTTCTGCACTCCAGATGTCAAAAATTTCTCGGAAAAATATATCGCTTCCTTGAACGCTACTGAACATAACTCTACCGGCTAAAGTGGTTTCTGTTGGAAGAATGTTAGGCAAGACGGGTAGAAATTTTTGTGCTTGAAACTGATTACGAACATAGTTGAAATCTGATCCTAACCATGAAGGAGAGTAACCGAAAGAGTATTCAATGAGACTTCCTTTTGAGGGATCTGGTTCGAAATCACGTGTATCAAAGATTAGTCCGAGTTTTAGCTTTGATAAAAAACCTCCTTCGTAGCCAGAAATATTATTTTCAGCCCAAAAACTATTAGGGTCATGTTTTCCAGCAAGGTAGTCTTCGGTGACTTTAGTTTGACCACTTATGGCAGAAACTACATTTCCTTCGCTATCCAAGGCATCATCTAATATTTTACCGTCGTAGTGAAAATAGGTAAGGTCAGTAATTCCAACTCCTGTGATCAAACGAAGCTTACCATCCATGAGCGTGCGTTCTGCTAGTAAGTCTGTTGCGTATTTTCTATAATGAATCCAATTGTATCGTCGGTCGGTGTAAATCATGTCTGGGTCTTCTCCTAATTCGGCGTTTCCTGGTCGAATGGTTTTTATTTTCCGAATGTAATCGTCGTAATGTAAATCTTCGTATAATTCCCCCGTAATAGGATCCCTGTAAGAAAGTCCTTGAAGAGATTGTTCTCCAGGACCGAAATATAATTTGTTGGGGTTGTCCGCAAAGTCGAAACGAAAGCGTGTGCGCCACTTCGTGTTTAGAAAATAAGGAACATCTAGTTTTACTCCAGCAGCAATTTTTCCATTTTGTGTAAAATTAACAGAGAAGTCTGTTCTCAATCTAAAAGGTGTGTATTCGAAGAAAGGATCTTCTTTTGTGCCATTAAAATATAACTGCCCTCGGCCACCCACTCCAATGCCTTGAATGGGGTCGTAGCTTGCTCTGGGTAATCCAGTTAACATCCAGCCTTCTTTTTTTTTCGCTAAACGTGCGTCGGAAAGCTTTTTTGATTCATCAATTTTAAAAGGGAGTGAATCAGGAGGGGAAATACTCGTTTCTTGTGCAAACAAAGGGTAGCAGATAAATAGCGTTATCCAAAACCACAGGTGTTTTTTTAGTATCATTTTGACGCCCCGATTATACGCAATAAGTCAATCAGAGGAGGAACTACCAAAAAGAGTGATCCGTATTTAGTGATGTCAAAAATCCAATCACTTGAAATCCCAACGAACAATAAAGGAAGTAATACGGCGATTAAACCAATGTAATACAACCAATCGTACCATTCGATTTTTTTCTTGATAAATCGCTTGAGCAATTGAATTGTGATGTACACAATTAACGCTGTTAAAAGGGTAGAGGGAAGCTCTCTTAAAGCAGATGCGCTGGAAGCTGTCCAGTAATAAAAAGCAATATAACCACTCGATAACAACAGACCTATGATGAATATAAATTGTATAATTCGCTTCATGTTTTTTCTGCTAAACTACAAAAAAAAGTAAAAGCAAATAAAAGTTTTTAGGTAAAGAAGACCAATATTTCATTAACATTAGCTAGCTATAATTTAGGGTTTGTTATCTTCGTAAACAAATTAGGAAGGAATGAAAAGTTGTAGAAATAATATACTTAAGCTGGTTGCCATTACTTTTTTGTTAGGGACAAATGCACTTTTTTCTGTGAGTCAAGATGGGTATGAGCAAGATAGTTTGTTTATGCGTAAGATTTTTGATGAAGCGCTAAGTCGTGGTGAGGCGTATGAAGATTTGAAAAGTTTGTGTAAAGATGTGGGCGCTCGTTTGTCGGGTTCAGCGGAGGCAGATATGGCTGTTAAATGGGGTAAGCTTCGTTTGGAAAAATACGGTTTTGATACGGTTTATTTACAAGAAATTCAAGTCCCACATTGGGAGCGAGGAACCAAAGAGTCGGGATGGTATGAAACCGCAGATGGTACGATTTATAAAATAGATGTTTTGGCACTTGGAGGTTCAGTAGATACCGATGGATTGATATCTGCCGAATTGGTGAGTTTTTCTACCCTAGAAGAATTACGAAAAGCAGAAAAATCGAAAGTAGAAGGAAAACTCGTTTTTGTAAATGAACCGATGAATGAGAAGTTGATTAACACCTTTTCCGCTTATGGAGGTTGTTTTCCGGTGCGCAGTTCGTCTGCTGTTGATGCAGGAAAATTAGGCGCAGTGGGTGTGATTATTCGTTCTTTGAGTTTGTTAGAACACGATCATCCACACACGGGTACATTGCGCTACACTGATGAAGTAGAAAAAATCCCGGCTGCTGCCATTTCAACGAAAGCCGCGAATCAATTACAACAATTAGTGGATAATGGAGAGCATTTGACCTTCCATTTAGAAATGAACTGTAAGAGTTATCCCGATAAGAAATCACACAATGTAATTGCTGAGATGAAAGGGAGTGTGTATCCAAAGAATATTATTGCTTTTGGCGGACATTTGGACTCTTGGGATGTTGGAGAAGGAGCACACGATGACGGAGCAGGAATAGTTCATACGATGGAAGCTTTACGTATTTTAAAAGTGTTGGATTACAAACCGCGCAATACATTGAGGGTGGTGTTTTTTATGAATGAGGAGAATGGAAATATGGGTGGAAAAACCTATGCGAAAAAGGTGAAGGAAAAAGGTGAAAATCATATTGCGGCTATCGAAAGTGATAGGGGAGGGTTTAGTCCACGTGGTTTTACCTGTGATGGAAGTGAAGCTCACTTAAAGTTACTTCAAGCGTTTAAATTACTGTTTGAACCATATGAGCTACATCGTTTTGAGAAAGGTTATGGAGGTGTTGATATTTATCCTTTAAAAGATGAATATGAAGATATTGCTTTGTTTGGTTTTTTACCAGATAGCCAGCGCTATTTTGATTATCACCATAATGCGAATGATGTATTTGAGGAAGTGAACAAAAGAGAATTAGAACTCGGGGCTGCGAGTATTTCCTCTTTGGTTTATTTGTTGGATAAGTACTTGTTGGATTAGGTGTAAATTTGCTGCGCTAGTTTAGTTTAACTGCAAATTTTCATGTAGGAGGCGCAAAGGGTTAATTCGCTTTGTTCGTTTTCTTTGCTAGGCGCTGCAGGGTAAGTTCATGTTTTCTAGTACAAAAGGTAGACACCCAAGTGTTCAATAATCAGTTATGTAATCGAGTTCTTCCCGATCTCATAATTTGGTACGGTACAAGCTGACACTTCTCGGTTTTGTTCGAATCCTCGAACTCCTATGTAATTGTAACTCATAAATTGTTTTTTTTAATATAACTCTCAAGGTGATCGGGTGGTTTTAGCGAAACGTAGTGTAGTTGAAATTGTATCGAGAGGACCGGAATTAGGGTAAAAGTTTAATTTTTTTGTTCTCGACACATAATCAGTTTTCTATTTGATTCTAACTTGATATTTTCTACCTTACAACCAGCTTAAAGCGCTCATCATTCAAATGAAGAAAATACATGCCTTTTTGGTGTGATGATAAATCAATTAGGCAGTTTTTTTGTTCGCATTGAACGTGTTTTATACGTTTTCCAAGTGCGTTGTAGATGGTGATCTCGAAGATTTCTTGGTCGTGATAGATGGTGAAAAATCCATTTTCTGATGGGTTTGGATAAATGTGTGTTTTTGTAAGAGAAGTATTTCCTTCGGTATTTACGGTTGGAGTACTTCCTACTTTTCCTGTAAAAGGCCAAACGCCACCGAGTTCTCCTCCAAGAATCAAATTCAGATCATCGCTTGAAGTGAGTTTGTTTAGTGCTAGCGTACTTTGAGCACCAACATCAATGTCAGGATAGGCGTTATTTACCTCTTCAAATGTTTCATGAGGTGAAATATTGGAAAACAAGCGAATTCTCCCGTTGTTTGAACCGAGTAATAGATATGTGGTGTCGTTTATCTCACAAAATTGAGGGAAATAAAAAGTGGTAGCTGAGGAGCTAGAAATTTGTCCCAAATTGTCATCCATGAGTTCGAAAGATGTGGTACTTTGTGAGGAATTACTGAAATACATCAATCCTCCTATGCGTTGACCAACAATTAAATCTTCTTTGCCATTTTTATTCAGGTCGTAAAAAACCGGGGTAGCAAATCCTTGTACGCTTATGGGTGAATTGTGCTCATCTTCTAGTGGTTGTATCTGTGTACTAAAAGAGTTGGCATTTGTTCCGTTTCTTTCGCAATAATAGATGTCACCTGTGTCTGTACCTATTACTAAGTCGCGTAGACCGTTGTTGGTTAGGTCCGAAAAAGCAGGGACAATTCTTAATCCTAAACCTTTGGAAGAGAGATTAAGCCAGTCATTAGTTACAAATGTAAAAACGGGGGCATCAACAGTACCCGTATTTTGATAATAGTGTATACGAGAAACTTTTTCCCTTGAGGGTAAATATTCATAATTAGAGCTAATCAGCAGGTCCAATAATCCGTCTCCATTGACATCTTCAAAAACAGGAATACTGCCTCTTCCAGCATCAATGATGGACGTATGCAGGAAATTTGGATTACTTAAGGTGAAATTTGGAGATGTGTTTGTACCAAAGTTTCTATAGTAATGTGTTCCACCGGCATTTTCTGAGGCTCCGTTTACATTGCTGGCAAATAGAATGTCTGTGTTTCCGTCTAAATTTACATCCACTAAATAAGCTGTAGGCATAGTAGTGATATTTACGGGAGTGGAATTACTAGGGAAGAACACATCTTTGAAAATCATTTTAGGTTGGTCATTTGCGGGTTTGTTTTCTGAAATAAGTGCGGTGATATTTGAAGCATCAACATCTCCTATTAGAATATCTTTTGCGTTATCACTGTTCAAGTCCAGTGCCAATAAAGTGGTTCCGGGATGTCTGAAATCTCTTGAGTTCTCATTTTGTTCCATTTCTGTTTCACCACATAAAGGGTGGGTGGAATTTAATGTAATTGAATTATCCACAGGCGATTCGGTGAACTTTCCGTAGCAGGTGTTTTCTAATTGAAAAATCAACGAATCGGAATGTTGAAACAGCTCCATGGATAAATTTCGGTGGTATTCTAGGCGTTCACCACTTGGGTTGAAGGTCAAAATATCAATATCTCCGTCGTGATCCAGATCCACAAGCGCAGGTACATCAATCGAACTGACAAATAGGTTTTGAGGAAAGTCAAAGTAATCACTTTGTATAATTTCTTTTTCTACTTCCCATTGCCAATGATTATTAGTGGAGCTTGTATTTTTAATAACTTTTATTCCAGCCGTTCCTGCTGTCCAAATGTCTTTTAATCCATCGTTGTTGTAATCAAGTAATACCGCTCGGTGTCTTAAATCATTCGGAAAGAGTGTGTCCGCAAGATGTTGATAGATGTACTGAATGCTATTGTCTGCTTTTGGAGATGCCAAGAATAAACGAATTTGGTGGGATCCACGGTCAAAAATGAAAAGATCCTCTAGTCCATCATCATTGATGTCAATTTGAGAAAATTGCGGATGATTTAAACCTCCCATCCAAGCGTTGTTTAATGTATCATTACCTCTGATTACTGGAATGTCAGAATTAAATTCAAAACCAAGCTGCCCCAATAGGTTAAGGCTTAAGCTCAAAATAATTAATATACACAACTTTCGTTTTATCATACCAGACTTTCTTCGATAGCTAAATGTACAAATATTTTGTGTTTAAGTATTCCGTCTTGGATACAGTTATAGTTATAGTCATGTGATGTTAAGATGTCTCTTCATTTCGACGAACTTTTGTGAGGTAACCTCGCAAGACCGCCGAAGGAAGTCTCGCAAGTAAACTTCTGAAGGAAAATCTTTTCAAAATCTATCCTTTCTTTCTTGTAAATGAGTTTATCCTCCTTTTTGTGAAATATTGCATAAAAAAAATCCCGAATAGTTTTCGGGATTTAAAGCATTCTTAAACTCACTTTAAAGATTCATCTCAAAGTTGCTTATAAGTGCATAAAATCTTTCTTTTTTAATAATTCTTGTTCTGACTCTCTGTAGTCCGGGTCGTCCACACAACAATCAACTGGGCAAACAGCTGCACATTGAGGTTCGTCATGGAAACCAACACATTCAGTACACTTATCTGTAACAATATAGTAAACATCCATGTCAACCGGTTCGAAGTTTTGTTCAGCGTCAACTTCTTTTCCGTCTAATGTATCGATAATTCCTTTCAGCGATGTTCCATCCGCGTATGTCCATTCTGCTCCTCCTTCATATATTGCGTTATTAGGACATTCTGGTTCACATGCACCACAGTTGATGCATTCGTCCGTAATCATTATAGCCATTTTCTATCTTTTTTAACGTTTGTTATTTAACTTTGCAAAAGTATATATTTTTTTTTCGTAGCTAGAACAACTGTACAATGAAAATGGTTCATTTTTGTTTAATTCATGACAGTTTCGGAAGGGAATAATCGATAGTAATGTAAAATTTTGATGTGGAGAAACGAAGAGAGAGTTTAATAAAAGCTTTTCAAGAGGTAGGGAAAGCCATGATATTGTTTGCAAATCAGTCAGGTTACGATTCGTTCAACAAGTTGATGGATGAGTCGCTGTATGATCGAATGATGACCGAAATTGAGACAGCGCATCGTTATAACGGATGGTTTACTCCTGAATCCGTGCGAAACGCCTTGTTGGAATTAGGTCAATTACTTACGGAAGAAAAGTTATCCAATTGGACGAAAGAATATGAATTCTCAACAAGTCCGAAGTCAGTAGGTATTGTTATGGCAGGAAATATACCATTGGTCGGTTTTCACGATTTTCTGTGTGTTATCTTTAGTGGTAATAAGGCAATCGTAAAATTATCCTCGGATGATAATCGCATTTTCCCCATTTTATTGGAAATAATAACGTTGTATTATCCTGAAATTTTTTCTTACGTTAATATTCAGCCACAATTAAAAGAAATAGATGCAGTGATTGCCACAGGGAGTGATAATTCAGCCCGATATTTTGAGAAGTATTTTGAACGTGTCCCACATATTATTCGCCGAAACAGGACATCTTTGGCTGTTTTAAACGGAACAGAGACCAAAGAAGAATTATATCAATTAGGAAAAGATATTTTCATGTATTTTGGTTTGGGATGTAGAAATGTTTCAAAAATTTTCATTCCCCAAGATTTTGACTTGAATCGTTTGTTTGAGGCTATTTTACCTTACAACGAAATCATTCACCATCATAAATATGCCAACAACTACGATTATTACAAAGCGGTTTATTTGATGAATAAACATCAAATCATAGAAAACGGTTTTTTATTGACCATGGAGTCAGAAGAACTTTTTGCACCAATTGGAGTTTTATTGATTACGCGATATAATCATCAAGATGAGGTTGAGCAATATTTAGATGAACATAAAAGTCAAATTCAAGTGATTGTTGGAAAGGATTATATTCCTTTTGGAGAAGCGCAGTCACCAAGGTTAAATGATTATGCAGATGGTGTAAATACAATGCAGTTTTTAGATCAAATCAATAAAAAATGATAGCAAATAAATATACGTTGGTGTTAGGAGCAAGTGAAAACCCATCTCGTTATGGAAATATCGCAACCAAAAGATTGAGAAAGGGTGGGTTTAAGGTGTATGCTTATGGCAGAAAAAGTGGAGTAATTGACGGTCTTCCAATTCGTACAGATTTCCCTACAAGTGAGGAAGGAATTCATACGGTAACGCTTTATGTTTCAGCGAAAAATCAGGACGAATATATTCCTATGATTTTAGATTTAAAACCCAAACGAGTGATTTTTAATCCAGGTACGGAAAATGCCTCTTTTCAAAAAGAGTTAGAGAAAAAAGGAATTGAAGCGGATGTTTCTTGTACCTTAGTGCTATTGGCGCGAGGAATTTATTAGTAGATGAAAAAAATTATTGCATTTTACAAAAAACATAGTAACCTTATCTTTTTAGGGATTATAGCGCTCATTTTGTTTGTTCCTTCCATTCGTATGCCTGTGCAAGTAGCACTAAACCGCTTGTTTTCGTTTAGCCCAAAAGAAATTGAGTCAAAAGAGCAAACTATTTTAGAGGATTGGAACTGGCAGCTAGTCAATCAAGCGGGGCAAAAAGTATGGTTTATAGATTCTAAAGGTAGCCCTGTATTTGTCAATTTTTGGGCGACTTGGTGTCCACCTTGTGTAGCTGAATTACCAGAATTACAAGCCTTGTATGATGACTATCACAAGGTGGTGGACTTTTTCTTTGTTACGAATGAATCTCCAGAAAGAGTAGAAGCATTTTTGACAAAAAAAGGGTATTCCATTCCGATATTTTATCCCATCACTGCGCCACCGAGTCTGTTGGAGTCTAATGCGTTGCCGACGTCGTTTTTGTTCTCCCCAAAGGGTCAGTTAAATCGAAAAAAAACAGGTGCGGCGAATTGGAATAGTGAAGCAGTGAGAAATACTATTGATAATTGGTTAGAAAAAAAATAGATAATGATGTATCAAAGGCCAAGAAGAAATCGAAAAAATACTTCGATTAGAAATATGATTGCAGAAACAAATTTAAGTGTAGATCATTTGATTTACCCTTTGTTTGTAACAGATTTAAAGGAAGAAAAAGTGGCGATAACCTCCATGCCAAATTGTTACAGATGGAGTCAAGAAGCGATATTAAAGGAAATTGAATCTTGCGTAGCGCTGGGATTAAATCACTTTGTGTTGTTTCCAGCTGTTAGAGAAGAAAATAAGGATAAAGTGGCTAGTTATAGTTATAGTGAGGAGAATTTTTACCTTCACGTAATCCGCGCCATCAAAGAACGCTTTCCACAGGTAACTTTAATGAGTGATGTAGCCATGGATCCGTACAGTTCAGATGGACATGATGGTTTAGTTGAAAATGGCGAAATATTAAACGATCAAACGCTACCTATCTTAGCAAAAATGAGTGTAGCTCAAGCTCAAGCTGGGATTGATATTATTGGTCCTTCAGACATGATGGATGGACGCGTAGGTTATATCCGAGAAGCTTTGGATGATGAAGGATGGACAAACACAAGTATTATGTCTTATGCAGTAAAATATGCAAGTGCTTATTACGGACCATTTCGTGATGCGTTGGATTCAGCACCGAAAGCAGGAGATAAAAAGACCTATCAGATGAATCCAGCCAATAAGAAAGAAGCTTTGCTTGAGGCAATGTTAGATGCTGAGCAAGGAGCTGATTTCTTAATGGTGAAACCTGCATTGGCTTATTTGGATGTGATTCATGTGTTGAAAGAAAATTTTGCACTTCCTGTTACAGCCTATAATGTTTCAGGAGAGTACGCCATGATTCATGCGGCTGTAAAACAAGGATGGTTGGATTATCAACCGGTTGTTATGGAAACCTTATTGAGTATGAGAAGAGCAGGAGCAGACGGTATTTTGTCTTATTTTGCAAAAGATGTTGCACAGTGGATGAAAAAAATATGATTTTGGTTTGATTCTTGGAGCTTAATTGATAATCGTTGCCTTTCTTAGTAAAAAAATCATTAGATTTGATGAGTAAAGTTAATGAATATTTGAAATAATTAAAACACAAACTCAGTAGAAGAATATGAAAGGAGTAACATTGGTTTTTACGATTGTAATGTTCGTTTTTTATAGTGAAGTTGTATTAAGTCAGCGAAGTTCTAACAAACAACAAGAGGAAGGAGTGATTTTATACTTTGATGGTACTTGGAAAAACGATACGTATAGAGACAGTAAAAGATCTGTGGTATATCGTATGGAGGAAAATGGAAGGGTTACCGATAAGAAAGGAAACGAAATAATTATAGTGGTAGGACACTCCTACAGAAATCATAAAAACGAAATGTTAGGTCGGTTTTTACAAGATGGAGATATTAGAGATAGTCAGGGAAGATTATTGGGGATGATTAATAAATACGGAGAAATTCGTGACAATACAGGGGCCTATTTAGGAGAATTAAAAGACCTTACACCACAACAAGCAGCAGTTCAATATTTCTTTTGGGACGAAATGATTTTAAGAGAGAAGCGATTGAGAAGGAGATCTCTAGAAAGGTAAACTGCTTCTTAATATAAGACTTGACTTTTATGTTCGATAATGACTCTAGATTAGCAGCTGTAACTCGTTTTAGTAAAAAAGGGGTAAGTTGGTTGTTGAACACCTCTTCTTTTACAGGAAATTTTGTTATTGCATTAGGAGCTACCTATTTTTTTCGTGAATTAGGGTATCCTGATGATGTCAATTATGTTTTTTTGATTGGCATTTTATCAATTGGTTTATGGGTTACTGAAGCAATACCTCCATTTGCTGTTGGTATTTTTATCATTGCCATGTTAATGTTTGGTTTTGGAACTAACTATGTTTTAGAAGAATCACAACCAGTTGAGATTTATTTAGACACATGGACAAGCAATGTGATTTGGCTCTTACTTGGAGGCTTTTTTCTAGCAGAAGGTATGAAAGTAGCAAAAATTGACCGATCTTTATTTGATTTTACATTAAAACGATTTGGAAAATCTCCACGAGGACTACTTTTTGGACTGATGTTAACAACTTCGATAGGTAGTATGGTAATGTCGAATACAGCTACAACAGCAATGATGATTTCTTCGGTATTACCTATGATTTATTTAATGGGTAAAGACCATAAATTTTCTAAAGCTTTACTCGTAGGGATACCCGCAGCTGCAAGTGTTGGGGGAATAGGCACAATTATAGGAAGTACACCAAATGCAATTGCAGTTGGAGCTCTTCAAGAAGTAGGCTTTAAAATCACTTTTGTAGATTGGATGGTTTTTGGTTTACCCATTGCATTAATTTTGGTTTATGCATTTTATCGTGTTTTGGTGAGGTCTATCCCTAAAGATATGAGGCTTCAGGACTTAAAGTTAGACCAATTACAATCAAAATCTAACGTAGATAAAAAAGATAAAAATGCTGTTATTTTTACATTGGTGGTTACCATTTCGTTATGGCTTACAGAGCCTATTCATGGTATTCCCGTAGCAGCAACATCTGCCGTTCCAATTGTGTTATTGACGTTAACGCAGGTAATTACAGCAAAACAAGTGAGAGCACTTCCATGGGACACACTTATGCTTGTTGCCGGTGGTTTAGCATTAGGTTTGGCAATCGTAGAAGTAGGGTTGTCGACTATTATTATGGAGACCTTGTCAAATCTTGCAATAGATCAAGTTTGGATAGCAATCATCTTTGCCTTGGTAGCTATTTTATTATCGAATGTGATGAGTAACACTGCGGCTTCGGCTATTCTTGTTCCATTAGGGTTAACATTGTCAGGTATATTTGGGTTAGCAGCACCACTCATTATTGCAGTGAGTTGCTCGTGTGCCTTGTTATTGCCTGTTTCAACGCCATCCAACGCAATTTCCTATGCTACTGGTTTAATTGAACAAAAAGAATTTAGAAAAGGAGGATTATTTTTTATTCTAACTGGTCCCATAATAGCGTTTCTTGTTGTACTATTGTGGGCATGGATTTTCCATAGTGGAGGAATATAATAGTTTTGTCTGTAGGGAATTCGTAATGGTGTGAAATGAAGAATAAACCAATTTTAGGAAAAAGTGACTATGCTGATTTTCCGATTTTTAATTTGGAAACAGTGAAGGTTAAAATCGATTCGGGAGCTTATACTTCTACGATCCATTGCTCTAAAATACAGGAAAAGGACGGTCAACTTTATGTAGTCTTTCTAGGAAAAAAAGAGCAGGGATATACTGGTGAAGTAAAGGTTTTTTCTGAATTTAAAATGAAACGAGTGAGAAGTTCTAGTGGTGAGGCGCAGGAACGTTATACTATCAAGGGAAATATAGAGTTATTTGGAAAGAAATATAAAACAGAGTTTACCTTATCGAAACGCAGTAAAATGAGATTTCCTGTGCTTTTGGGACGGAAATTATTAAATAATCGCTTTTTGATTGATACATCTTTAACAGATCAATCATGGAAGCAGAAAGAAGAAAAAGTTTAATGAAAATTGGAATATTAAGTAGAGATTCAAGTTTATACTCTACAAGAAGACTCGTAGAGGCAAGTCAGAAAAACGGTCATGAAGTTCATGTAATTGATCATCTAAGATGTAATATTATTATCGAACAGGAAGAACCGAAATTATTTTATGTCGATCGTTATTTAGAAGGGTTTGACGCTATTATTCCTAGAATAGGAGCTTCGGTTACTTTTTATGGGACAGCAGTTGTGCGTCAGTTTGAAATGATGGGTGTTTTTACTGCTGTGAAATCAAGAGGATTAACTGACTCTAGGGATAAATTACGTTCACTACAATTATTAACAAAGTCTGGAATTGGTTTACCAAAAACAGTTTTCACGAACTACTCTAAAAACGTAGAAAGTGTGATCGATTCTGTTGGAGGTGCGCCTGTGGTAATTAAATTGCTAGAAGGAACACAAGGGTTAGGAG
The DNA here is from genome assembly GCA_007117055.1 of Lishizhenia sp. Classification (GTDB taxonomy): domain Bacteria; phylum Bacteroidota; class Bacteroidia; order Flavobacteriales_D; family Crocinitomicaceae; genus CSBr16-161. The sequence goes on from SKHH01000073.1 coordinate 18,586, forward strand.
TTGTACTAGCCGAGCAACGAAAAGCGGCAGTATCGGTACTGGAAGCTTTTAATGGTCTTAAAGCGAGGGTGATTGTGCAAGAATTTATCAAAGAATCAGGAGGGGCTGATATTCGAGCTTTTGTTGTTGATGGAAAAGTAGTAGGAGCAATGAAACGACAAGGGAAAGCAGGCGAGTTTCGATCGAATTTACATAGAGGCGGTTCTGCTGAAATTATTAAATTGTCCCCTGAAGAAGAGGAAACAGCCGTCAAATCAGCAAAGGCTTTGAATTTAGGTGTAGCTGGTGTCGATATGTTGCAATCGAAAAGAGGACCACTTGTACTTGAAGTTAATTCTTCTCCCGGAATCGAAGGGATAGAGCGTGCTACGCATTTTGATATTGCTGGGGAGATAATAAGTTATTTGGAGAGGAGTGTTTTGGGATAGTAAGATATTACACGCTAGACGTTAGATATTAGAGAGGGTAGAATGACTGTTATGTATAGATGTTAGAAAGTGTGGAGTTTAGAATTTGATGTTAGGAAAAAAATAGAAAAATGAAAAGATCGTCTTTTAAACTTTTGGGGGAGGTGATTGAACCGGGAAGGGGAGGTCGTTTAAATTTGGAAGTGGCAAAGTTGCATACGAATACTCCGATTCAGGTACCTGTAATTGTGCAGCATGCCAAAAAAGAAGGTCCAGTTGTTCTGTTACTCGCCGGTGCACATGGTGATGAAGTAAATGGGACTGAAATTGTTCGTAGAATCATTAAACGCGGGTGGAATAAACCTTCTTCTGGAACTATTATTTGTATTCCAGTATATAACATTTTTGGGTTCCTAAATTTAACGAGGGAATTTCCTGATGGTCGTGATTTGAATCGTTCTTTTCCTGGAACAAAAAATGGTTCATTGGCTAGTCAATTTGCATACCATTTTATGCATGAAATAGCTCCTTTTGTTGATGTGATTATTGATTTTCATACAGGTGCTGTGCAGCGGAATAACTTTCCTCAAACACGCTGCGATATGAAATACACTGCGTCCGTGGAATTGTGTAAAACTTTTGGAGCGCCTATTTTACTTTCTTCTAGTTTGATTGCGAAGACATTAAGAGCTTCAATGCATAAACTGAATAAGGATTATGTGTTGTTTGAAGGGGGAAAAGCAAACCGATTAGACGAACGAGTTATTCAATCGGGTTTGCTGGGTGTGCAACGTGTACTGAAACACTTGGGAATGAAAGATTTTAAAGTGGAACAGCCGAAAGAAGAGTTGATTTTTATCAGTGAATCGGCATGGTTAAGGGCTCCAAACTCTGGAATGTTAAGGCTAAGAATTGAAAATGGCGCTTTTGTAGAGAAAGGGGTCTTACTTGCAACGATATCAGATCCGTATGGTAATTTTGAACGCTCTGTGAAAGCTCCGCGAACAGGTTACATTTTCTGTGTTAATGAAACGCCATTGGTAACAAAAGGTGATGCTATATTCCATTTAGGAAAGCAAGGAGAGTTATAATAATAGATGTTGCCTCATTTCTGTTCACGTAATGTTGTGCAGAACTCTGAGTATTATTTGGTATTATTTTATTGAAGCGAATTATTTTTGCATTGTAATCTATTGAATATGCGATTCGTTTTTCTGTTTTTCTGTTTTACTTCGTTTACTTTTCTTGCTCAAAAAGATCAGTACCAGAACTATGACTTACATCCACCTTTGAAAATTCCGTTGGTCTTAGCGGCAAATTTTGGAGAACTTCGTTCAAATCATTTCCATACAGGATTAGATTTTAAAACGAATAGAAGAGAGGGGTATACCATTTACTCTGTAGAAGATGGTTATGTTTCACGCATAAAAGTTTCTCCATGGGGATATGGTCATGTGGTATATATTGATCATTACAATGGATTAACTTCTGTGTATGCTCATTGCTCAGGTTTTGTTGGTGCAATCGATAGTCTTGTAAAAAGTGAACAACGCAAAAATGAGGGGTTCGAATTTGAGTGCTACCCGGAAAAGGAAAGTGTAAAAGTCAAACGAGGTCAACCGATAGCTTTATCTGGAAATACAGGAGGAAGTACGGCTCCGCATTTGCATTTTGAAATTAGAGATACGAAAACGGAAAATGCAATTAATCCACTGCTGTTTGGTTGGGATATTCAAGACCATAGAAAACCTACTATTCGTGGAATGAAAGTGTATGGGTTGACTGTTGAGGGGTATCGAATTCCTGGTGTTTCCAGAACCTTACCTGTTTATGGCGGAAATGGAAGCTATCGAATTTCAAACAATAAACTTACATTACCATCCAATTATTCCTCGGCTGAAGGTGGCGTTGGTTTTGCGTTTGACGCCATTGATAAATTAGATGGTGCGGACAACGTTTGTGGAATTTTTAAAGCGTATTTACTTGTAGATGGAGACACTGTTTTTACTCAAAATATGACTGAAATCTCTTTTTATTCGAATCGTTACATAAATTGCCACAAAGATTATGAGGAGTTTCATCAACGTAGAAAACATTTCCACAAAGCTTTTAAAACGGTACATAACCCTTTGCCAATTTATCCTTCAGCTAAAAATAACGGGATCATTTCAATTTTACCAGGTGAGCAAAAAATGATTGAGTACATCTGTGAGGATACGGAAGGCAATACAGCTTCGGTTAATTTCCAACTAGAACTGTTGTCGGGAGAAATGAACCCAAAATCTCGATGGTTTGAGCCGACACACAATTATTTATTTCCCGATAGTGCTTTTATGGAAATGGGCGATGATTATTTGGTGTTATTTCCTCCAGGATTGCTGTATGAGCCAACTCCTCTAGTTTTTGGATATCAAAATGGTATCACCTTTGGAAGTCCAAGTGTTCCATTGCAGGAGTTTTACAAAGTAATGTTGAAAATTGAAGATCAAAAACTACCCAATGAAAAGTACATTATTTCGAGAACCAATCAATATGGTAGAAAGTATGCCGAAAGAAGTGAAGTTGAAGATGGTTGGATTACTTCTTGGGTAAGAAGTTTTGGGACGTTTAAAGTAGACATTGATACTATTCCACCAACAATTGTGCGGAAAAATTTTGTTCCCAACGCAAATGTACGCGGTAAGACATTGCGCTGGTCTATACAAGATGACCTTTCAGGTGTGGCGGAATATAACATATTCATAGACGATGAATGGCATTTGCTTTCCTACGAGCCTAAAAATGGCATTGGCTATTACTTTGAAGTACCATCTCATGTGCAAGGACGCAGAACTGTGAAAATTCGCGCTGAGGATTATTGTGGCAATACCACTATAGAAACCTATGAGTTATTATTTTGATTACGTGAATTTTTCTACATCACTAATCTTCTACTTCTGCCGTAATCATGAGCTCTAGCGGTTCTGCTGCACCACTATAATGTATTTTGATATGCTCAACAGTTCTGCCTTCTTTAACCGCTGGGTTAAACGTTACCTGAACGGTTGTTGATTCATTCGGAGCAAGCGATTTTTTATTAATTACCGCCATAATACAATCACAGGTTGCGGTTTGGTCAGTAATTTCTATCGGTCTGTCTCCCGAGTTTTTTATGGAAAATGTATGCATTACGGATTGTTCGTTGCTGATCTCTCCAAAATTGTGAATGGGTTGATTTGACGAAAGTAACGTCGTTACAGTATCTTCCTCTCTTAAAATATCCACACTTTGAATTTCAATTTTTCGTTCTTGCGCAGCAACACGACTATAAATAGAGTTCTGTACGTCATTCGGATTATCACTAATAAATTTGTCAGACGTATACTCACCAAACGGAATTTCTACGATAGAAACAGCTCCTCCATTTTCAGCTGTACCGTCAAAATACGGACGGAAAACACCGTTTTCATAAGCTTTGAGATAATTTACTAAGGAAGCAATTCTACGTTTTGTAAGGTTTACATTGTAATCAGACTTCGCAAGTGGGCTAGCAAAACCTTTAACCGTTAGCTGTATTTTTCTTCCGCGTTCTAATTCCTTAAGTAATAAGTCACGAAAAGCAAATAAATCTTTTACTCCTTGATCCACGTATTCTGTAAAGAAATCCTCAATGTCTTCTTTCGCATCAGCAGCTTTCGTTCCAGAAAGTCCTTTAGAGTATTCTTTTTTGTACTTTTCTAACATCGCTGTATACTCATGATAACTGTCCATGTAATTTACATTGGAAGTAGTTGCCCATGATCGAGGGTTGGGAATATCATTATGGAAATAAAGTGTTACTGGTAATCTTTTCATTAACTCTTCCAAGGACTCTTCCACAGTTGGTGGAGGAGGGGGAACATCTTTTCGTACCATGAAAATATCACTACAGCATGTCGGATTTTTTGCATAATTAGTTCCTAAACGATTAGAACTAAAATAAGAAGTGTCTTGTGTAACGGTTTTAAAAAAGTATAAATCATTGGCTGGACTATTAATGGGAACCCCGGCATTCACTGGTTCTTCAAAAGTGTCATTTTTGAATTGTGAAGAAAAAATATCGTAGCCACCAAATCCTAGGTGCCAAGAGCTTGAAAA
>SKHH01000196.1 GCA_007117055.1 Lishizhenia sp.
ACCCTCAATCCACCTCCAAAATATCATTCAATGCTGTATAAGCAACCGTAACACTCTGTATATCGCTGTAAATGAGTCGTAACTTGTTGTTTTTTTCATTCATTTTTACGCCTGGTGGTTGGCGTTGGATGTAGTTGAGTACTCTAGTGAAAGCTGGACTTTGGAAATAATCGTGTTGTGGATTGGGAATGAAGTAACCAATCATTTTTCCAGACTTGATGACGAGTTTTTCAAACCCGATTTCTTGTCCTAACCAACGCAAACGAAGGGACAACAATAAATCATTTACCACAGGTGGAATAGGACCAAAACGATCTTTTAATTCTACTTCAAACTCCTCTAGTTCCTCTTTCTTTTGAAAATTATCCATGGTTTGATACAGCGAAAGTCGTTCTGATACGTTATTTACATAATCGTCGGGAATACGGATTTCTAAATCCGTTTCAAGAATACACTCGCGAACCGAATGGTGAAAAGAATCGTTATTGCTGTCTTTGAAAAGCTCTTTGAATTCAGTTTCTCTCAATTCATCGATGGCTTCATTTAGAATTTTTTGGTACATGTCAAAACCGATGTCGGCAATAAATCCACTTTGTTCTCCTCCCAACAGATTTCCCGCTCCGCGAATATCAAGATCTTTCATGGCGATATTGAAGCCAGCTCCCAAATCAGAAAATTGCACCAAGGCATTCAATCGTTTTCGTGCTTCGGAAGTCAACATATTGTATCGTGGTGCGATTAAATAACAAAATCCTTTTTTATTGGAACGACCAACTCTCCCGCGCAACTGATGTAAATCGCTTAATCCAAAATTATTCGCTTGGTTAATGATAATGGTATTAGCATTCGAAATATCTATACCTGACTCAATGATAGTAGTGGCGAGGAGTACATCGTATTCGTGATGAATAAAATCCATCATGATTTTTTCTAGCTTTTTCCCTTCCATCTGTCCGTGTCCAATAGCTACACGTACGCCCGGACATAATCGTTGCAGCATTCCAGCTACTTCTTGAATATTTTCGAGACGATTATGTACAAAATAAACTTGTCCACTTCTGCTGATTTCATACGCCACGGCATCTCTGATAGCCGCTTCATCAAATTCAATGATTTCCGTTAGAACAGGCTGTCGATTAGGTGGTGGAGTGTTAATGATACTTAAATCTCTAGCCCCCATAAGCGAAAACTGTAAGGTTCTAGGAATTGGAGTGGCTGTTAGTGTCAAGGTGTCAACAGTCGTTTTTAAGGTTTTTAATTTGTCTTTTACCCCTACGCCAAATTTTTGTTCTTCGTCTATAATGATCAATCCAAGGTCTTTGAATTTTATGTTTTTTCCAACAATTTTATGAGTCCCTACTAGGATGTCTATTTTTCCTTCGCTTAGATCTTTTAGGGTTTCATTGACTTGTTTGGTTGACTTAAAGCGATTGATATAATCTACACGAACCGGGAAATCTTTCAGTCGCTCTGAAAAGCTTCGGTAATGCTGCAAGGATAAAATAGTTGTAGGAACAAGCACTGCAACTTGTTTTCCATCTGTTGCGGCTTTAAATGCGGCGCGAATCGCAATTTCAGTTTTTCCAAATCCAACATCACCACAAATTAATCGATCCATGGGCGTGTCTTTTTCCATATCGGATTTCACGGCCTCGGTTGCTTTGAGTTGGTCGGGTGTGTCTTCGTAAATAAATGACGCTTCTAATTCATTTTGTAAATACGTGTCAGGAGAATAAGCAAAACCTGGTTGTGTTTTTCGTTTGGCGTATAATTGAATCAAATCAAAAGCCACTTCCTTTATTTTTTTCTTCGTCTTGTTTTTTAAGTTACTCCATGTTTTTGTTCCTAATTTATTCATGGTTGGAGCGGTCCCGTCTTTACCTGAAAATTTAGAAATGCGATGCAACGAGTGAATCGAGACATATAGTACGTCATTGTCCTTATACACCAATCGAACAGCCTCTTGGGGCTTTCCATTTACGTCAATAGTTTCCAATCCACTGAATCGGCCTACACCATGATCAATATGGGTAACGTAATCTCCTTTTTGTAAATCATGAATTTCTTTTAAGGTTAGTGCTTGTTGCGTTTGACGAAATCCTTCTTTGAGACGAAAACGATGGTAGCGTTCAAAAATTTGATGATCGGTATAACAAACGAGTTTTAACTCTTCCGAAATAAACCCTTCTTGCAAGGCGATATACATAGGGGTAAAACGAACACTTGCTCCAATATCATTAAAAATATCATTTAGCCGCTCAATTTGTTTGGGTTGGTTGGAAAAAATAAGATTGTCCATTCCAGCGTCGTGATTTGCCCGTAAATCATCCGTCAACATTTCGAAGTTCTTATTAAACGAAGGTTGCGCTTTAAAGGTAAAGTGAAAAACGGTGCAATCTTCTGAAGAATAGTCGTCTCCCCATTCAATGGTCGTGAATTTATTGCGCTGGGCGCTCCAATCAGAAGGGTGAAAAAACAATTCGTTGGGTGCTGTTTTTGCCACAGGAGTTTCTGGAAGCGCTCCATGAATTTTTACCGCTTTTTGATATTCTTTTTTCAAGCGGTCAACTAGCAATTTTTCAGAACTGATCCAAAGTTTAGTTGCTACACCTAAAAAATCTAGTATTGAACCATTTTCTTCTCGGACAAGTTTTTGCTGAATGTTGGGAACTACGCTAAAAAAGGAATATGATTTATCAGAACGTTGAGAAACAGGGTCGAAAGTACGAATGCTTTCCACTTCATCACCAAAAAACTCAACCCTGTAGGGAGTTTCATGTGCATAAGAGAAAATATCCACAATTCCACCTCGTACCGCAAATTGTCCGGGCTCATAGACAAAATCTACGGCTTGAAATTCGTATTCTAAAAGCAGTTCCGTTATAAAATCGATGCTGTATTCTTTGCCTTGTTCGACCTTAAAAATGGAGGTAGAAAGCTTTTGTTTGGTAGGGACTTTTTCAACCAAAGCTTTAGGGTAGGTGACAACCCAAACATTCTGTAATTGATGGATTTTTTCCAGTGCCTCTGCACGAGCTACTACATTCGCATTATCAGTTTTTTCAATTTCGTAAGGAGTTCTGTAGGAAGCGGGATAAAATACAATGTGTTTATGGTTAGGGTAAATGTTTTCTAAGTCGTTATAAAAATAAGCAGCTTCTTCTTTATCGTTGAGAATGAATAAATGATAACCCGAAGTTTTTTCTGCCAGAGCCGCAGCCGAAAGAGCACGAGCAGAACCTACCAGACCTTTCCATTGAATCAAAGGAGTAGGAGTTTGAAGCAGCGAAATCGTTTCTTGAATTTCGGTTAATTGTTGAAAACGTTTTTTAAGTGTTTGAATATCCATAATGATTATACTTCCGAAAGTCACAAAGGTAATGATTATTGAAACTAAAAGTAGGGGAATGAATGTCGGCTTAAGGCAAACTCATTTTTTTAATTAAAATATTGAGTTGCCAAGCTAAGTTGTAAAATTGTCTGAAAGGACTGCATTTGTAAACATGGAGTGAAACCCGATGTTTACGATAAGCTAAATCATCCCCTATTAGTTCCGAAAGCCTAACTTGGCTGGCTTTCGGAACTAATTCTTTTATTCATTTTTGGCGAAGGACACACATCCATTCTCGGATAATCTGTATTGATTCCACAGACTATTCTTGACGAACATAACTATGGTGTGATTTATTACGTAGGTAACCTCAAACAACTCCCTAAATCTTCATACGAGCATTTGGCGTAATTGCTTGGCTAGCGAAATCCTTGTTTAAATAGTGATAACGTCCCGTAATGGCAATCATAGCAGCGTTGTCGGTGCAATATTCAAATCGAGGGATATGCACTTTCATCTTTTTCTTTTTTTCTAAGGAAAGCAGCATGTTTCGCACACCAGAATTGGCAGAAACTCCTCCTGCAATGGCTAATTCTCGACAATTAAAGTGACGTGCAGCGGCGACAAGTTTCTCTTCTAATATGGCTACAATCGTGTGTTGAATAGAAGCACAAATATCAGTTAGGTTTTCGGATATAAAATTGGGGTTTTTGCGCTTTTCTCTTTCTAGAAATTGAAGCACGTTTGTTTTTAATCCACTAAAACTAAAATCAAAACCATCCACTTTGGGTTTGGTAAATGTGAAGGCAGTGGGGTTTCCTTCTCTTGCTAATTTATCGATCAAAGGTCCACCAGGATACGGGAGTCCAAGTAATTTAGCCGTTTTATCAAAGGCTTCACCAGCAGCATCGTCTTTTGTACTTCCAATTACCTCCATGTCCAAATAATCACGTACCATTACCAGCTGAGTATGTCCGCCAGAAACAGTCAGACACAAAAAAGGAAAATTAGGTTTGTTTTTTTCATTGTCCTCAATAAAGTGCGCCAAAATATGGGCCTGCATGTGATTGACCTCAATAATGGGAATATCCATTGCTAGAGAAAAGGCTTTCGCAAAAGACACACCAACGAGTAAACTCCCCATCAGTCCGGGACCATTTGTAAAAGCCACCGAATCAATGTCTTCTTTTTGAATTCCAGCTTTTTTGATGGCTGCATCTACAACAGGAACAATGTTTTGCTGATGAGCACGAGAAGCCAATTCAGGGACGACACCTCCCCATTCTGCATGAATTTCTTGATTGGCCGTTATGTTGGATAAAATGGCTTCGTTTTTGAGTATAGCAGCAGAGGTATCATCACATGATGATTCAATACCCAAAATAATGATGTTTTCTTTGCTCAACTTTCAATATATTTGTACTGTAGAATGACAAAAATAGCAAAAATAATAGGTCATATCGTTCTCTTGTCAAGTGAACTGATTTTCGTTTTTGTGATCATTTTTGCATTTTTCATTCGTACCAGTTCCTTTCAAACCTATTTAGCACAGCAAGCAGCGCAGTTTTTATCGAGTCAAATTGGGACAACGGTATCTATTCATAAAGTGGATATAGTTTTTTACGATCGCTTTTTTGTTGATGGTATATTTTTAGAAGACCATCACCACGATACGCTTTTACACGCACCAGAAATCGTAATAGATTTGGATATGCGTAAATTGATAGCAGGGGAATTAAAATTGGATCATGTTCAGCTCAATTCAGCTTATTTTAATTTGAAAAAATACGAAGGAGAAACTACTTCTAATTTGCAACCCTTATTGGATTTTTTTAGTTCGGATAAAGAAAAAGAAACTGCTCCTTTTTCACTTGTCGTTAACGATGTTGAATTGAACAATTGTCGTTTTAATTTTATCGATGAGAATATTGCACGTAAAGAACATGGTATTGACTTTTCTCACCTTGCACTGTCTGCAATAAATTTGAACGCATCTGATGTCCTGATTACAGAAGAAAGTTATACGGCACAATTAGATAGGATTTCTGTAAAAGACCACAGTGGTTTTGATGTGAATAGGTTGAGCGCTACTGCTTTTTTTTCACCTAAAGGACTTTTTTTAAATGATTTGTCTATTGTTACCCCAAACTCTAAAATTAATTTAAGTTTCTTAAATTTAGTAACGAAGGATTATTCGAGTTATAGTTCTTTTGTGGACAACGTATTATTGGAAACGGACTTCTCTCCTTCTGAAATAGCTTTAAACGATGTTGCTTATTTTGCGGATGCCTTGTATGGAATGGATCAAATTATTTATTTAGAAGGAAAAATCAGAAATACTATTGCAGAATTATTATTGGAAGGGTTACAAATAAAGACAGGGGAGAACACGCACATCAGTGGAGATTTTAAACTTCCAGACTTTAGGAAAGAAGCACCAATTATGGATCAGATGATATCTTCTTTTGAATTGGATGTAAGTGATTTAACTCAGATTAAACTACCGAGTAAAGATGGGGTGAAATATTTGGAGTTACCTGATCAACTGATGAATTTAGGTTATTTGAAGGGGCGACAAACAGTGATAAAAGGAGACTTAAATAATCTTATTTTTGATTTATCAGTTATACAAACCAATAATGGTGATATTTCTTTTCTTACTCCAGTGAGAATTGAGAACTTATCAAATGAAAACCCTATGCGAATTGGAAGTGCTGAAAAAGCGCGAAAATTTTTACGTTTCCAAAACTTTCATTTAGGAAAGACAATTGATGTTGCAGCTTTAGGTAAAGTAAATGGAGATATTGGTTTTGAGTTAGAAATGGATCCTTCGAATTATGTTCAAATGAAAAAAGTGAATGGGAATTTCCGACGTTTTCAAGCCTTGGATTATTCTTATCAGAATGTATTTATTTCAGAAGTAAATTTACTGGTCGATTTAAAGGAGAAAACACCGAGCGCCACCATCGAAGGTTTGTTTTTTGTTAGGGATGAAAACCTAGATTTGGTATATGAAGGAACTACTCGTTTTGGTGAAGAAATCGATTTAGATGTATTCATAGACTTACAGTGTGCGCAGTTACAAAATATGCACCCTATATTTGAGAATAGGGGAGAGCTATATGCTAAATTGTTCATAAATGGTAAAGGAAAATCATTAGACCTAGTAACAGCTGAAGTTATAATTGATAGTGTCTATTATGAGGAAGAAGGGAAAGATTTTACCATAGATCATTTTGAAGCGAATATTAAAAGAACAGGTGAAGAAGACGAATTAATTTTGTTATCAGATTTCTTAAATGCTTCAATAAATGGATATGTGGATGTTGACTTGATAGCTGGAAATATGCTATATCAATTGGCTCAGGTTTTTCCAGCATTCTTTCCTGACCTTGAACCTGTTTTTGATCTGAATAGTAAGTTTGATTATTCTTTTGACTTTATTAATATTAACCCAATACTGGATGTCTTCACTCCACAAATCCAAATTGCTAATAATAGTAGCATAGACGGTAGTTTTGATGGTGAGTCGGATTATTTTGATCTTAATATAGGAATGGATTATTTTAAATATATTGATGTTAATGTTAAGCGCATCAATCTTTTTCAAGAGTTGAGTAAGGGACAGTTATTGGCATTATACCAAATTAGCGAGGTGTATCTAAGAGATTCATTGGTAGCACAAGATATTCACTTTACCAATATTGCTGAAAGTAGTTTTATGGACTCACACCTTATTTTTCATGATAAAAGTAAGTCTCGTTCAAA
>SKHH01000214.1 GCA_007117055.1 Lishizhenia sp.
AAAAATACACCATCGGGGTGTAGCGTAGCCCGGTCATCGCGCCTGCTTTGGGAGCAGGAGGTCGCAGGTTCGAATCCTGCCACCCCGACAAGGGGATGATTGATTTCATCCCCTTTTTTAATTTATCCGGTCCGCTAGCTCAGCTGGATAGAGCAACTGCCTTCTAAGCAGTAGGTCTCAGGTTCGAATCCTGAGCGGATCACGATAAGCCACTCGAACGAGTGGCTTTTTTCGTTAAATAAGATCAGATTATAGGGTTTAGCACTTTTTCATTCTGTTGTGTAAACCTCTTTTAGGAGTGGTTCTATCTGCTTCGTGGCAGGTTTGTTGAGCAATCGCAGGAGCCATCGGGCAAACCGTTCTCAAAAAAAAATCCCAACAAAAAACTTTTCTTCAAATCAACATTCTTTATATCGACATGGCGTCTTTAAATCTTATAGCTTGCCTGCGTGAAATTTCTATTTTTTCTCCTTTGTGCAGGGTTACTTGTAAGCCACCGTTAAACCAGTTTTCAATATCAATGATACTGTTTAGGTTGATAATGTATTTTCGATTCGCTCTGAAAAAATGATCAGGATCAAGTCGGTCTTCAAGGCTATTCAAACTTCTTAGAATCATTGGTTTATTTTCGTTGAAAAACACTTTAATATAATTACCATGACTTTCAAAGAAGCGAACATCTTTCAGCTTAGGGTAGTAACATTTCTCTCCATCTTTTATAAATACGCGATCCTCTAAACTTAACATTCTGTCCTTTCGATTGGCTAAGTTTTTTGAGGTGAATTCATCATCTTCTGAATTATTTTTTAGCTTTTCTACAGTATCTTTTAATCGTTCTGGATCAACAGGTTTCATTAAGTAATCCAAAGCGTTTATTCGGAATGCTTCAATTGCGTACTCGTCGTAAGCAGATACAAAGACTACCTTTGGGATGTCTTCTAGCTTTTTAATCATTTCAAAGCCATCCATTTCAGGCATTTGAATATCTAAGAAAATCACATCAGGTTTTAAGCTTTTGATTAATGTAATTCCTTCCTTAGCGTTTTTCGCTTCTCCTACAATTTCAATGGAGTCGTATTCTTCGAGCAAGCTGATTAATTCTGCTCTTGCTAATCTTTCATCGTCTATTATTAGTGCCTTCATAATGCTATAGATTTAGTTTATTTTTTTACTCCAATTTTTAAAGTTAATTTTTATCTGAGCTTTCACCTTGTTTTCATGTTCGAATATGGTGAATTGGGCGTCATTATTGTATTGAATTTGTAATCTACGTTTTGTATTTCTAAGTCCTATTCCATTAGACGTTTTTTCCTTTCGATAAGTTCCCGAATTTTCAACAGAAATTATTAATTCGTCGTCTTTATAAAGAGCAATTACATCAATGAATCCATTCTGGGTGCTTTTTGAAATACCATGTTTTATGGCGTTTTCAGTGAGTGTTTGGATAATAAAAGGAGGAATCAAAAGGTTACTTGGAGCTTGAATATCAAAAGAAAAATGAAGTCTTTCTTCAAAACGGATTTTCTCAAGTTCTAAATACTTTTGGACGAGGTCAAGTTCCTCGGATAAAGTCACTAATGATTTTTTACCCATTAAAAGAGAGCTGCGTAATAAATTTGAGAGGGTAGTAATTGCACTTTTTGCAACTTTAGGCTCGATTTCTATTAAAGCTCTAATACTATTTAAAGAGTTGAATAAAAAATGAGGGTTTAATTGATCTCGGAGTGTTTTTAATTCGATCTCATGGTTACTAGCTACTAGTTTTAATGTTAGTAATTCTTGCTCTCTCGATTTTTTGATCAAATGATAGGTGAGGTAAATAGCAGTCCATAACATAAAAAACAAACTGTAGATTGCGGAGTTAATGAAAAATTCAACTGCCCGGAAAGTATTGTCTTCTGTGTAAAGAGCACTTAAAAAATGAACAATGATTAATAGTACAATAGCAGAGATGAAATTTAACGTGATGACTCTCGGAATAAGTGGGCCTAATTTTAAGTTTATCCAATCAAAACGAAGTAAAACAAATCGCATACTGTGGGATAAAGCAATTAGTAAAATGTATAATTGAGCTAATTGGTAGTAAATGGTGTTGTCGAGTTCGCCAACTGCATATCGAGTAATAGCTAATAAAATGCAAAACGCGCCCCAACCTGTAAACTGTACAAACCAATAAACGACCGAAGCTCTCCACATGAAACAAATGTAACTAGATTTTTTTTTAATTTTTAAAATCAACGATGAATGGTAAAACTAATAGATTAATAAGCTTATTTTTGATATGAGTACCTAAGAACAATTGAAAGTTTTTAATTTCAATGATGCTTTGTTGAAAAAATATTACCAGTCGAACAAAAAAAAATGTATTTTTGCCACGCTAAAAAGGCTAATTATGAGTGAAGGAATCACAAAAGAAGAATTGATAGAGCAATTCAAAGGAAATAAAATATTGAAAATATCAACAACTGTGGTTGGTGTTGTAGTGTTTGCTGTGTTATTGGTATTAGGTTATAGAAATTTAATTTCAGGACCTAAAAATGAAGAATCAAGAGCTATGGTAGCGAATGGGATTAATTGGATGGAGAAAGATTCTTTGGATTTAGCAATTGAAGAATTTGAATTCGTAGCAGCTCAGTATAAAGGTTATGACGGTGCACATATTGCAAATTATTCTTTGGGGAATATTTATTTTGAACAAGGTAGATACGAAGAAGCGTTGAATGCTTTGGGAAAAGTAAAGTTAGAGGATACTTATTTGATGACGTTGGCCTTGGGGACGCAAGGTGATTGTCATTCTGAATTAGGGGACTACGAAAAAGCAGTTTCATTCTATGTGAGAGCAGCGAAAAGAATTGATAATGAGCAAACTTCGCCAACTTTTTATTTTAAGGCTGGTTTGAATGCAGAAGAAGCTACTGATTTTGCTAAAGCGAAAGAATATTATACTGTAATTAAGGATGAGTATCCGACATTTGCAAATCAAAAAGGCATAGAAAAATATATTACTAGAGCTGATCGCTCTACAAATTAATAAATTATAAGTGGCTACATCAGGTAAAGATTTGTCCGCATACGCGGCGGAAGATGTTCCAAATGGTGCCGATTTTAAAATCGGCATTGTTGTTTCTGAATGGAACGATTCAATTACAAAAAGTTTGTTAGAAGGAGCTAGAAAAGTATTGTTGGATAATGGTGTCTTAGAGAAAAATATTATCATTAGATGGACGCCAGGATCTTTTGAATTACCCCTATCAAGTCAGTTTTTATTTGAAAAAAATAAGGTAGACGGGGTAGTGGCCATTGGTTCGGTTATACAAGGCGAAACAAAGCATTTTGATTTTGTATGCGAATCAACAGCTCATGGGATCATGAATGTCGGACTCAAATACAATAAACCAGTAATCTTTTGCGTACTAACAGATAACACAATGCAACAAGCTATCGATCGTTCTGGGGGGAAACATGGCAATAAAGGGGTTGAATGTGCCATTGCGTGTTTAAAAATGGTAGCTTTGAATAAATCAATGAGATAATATTATGACTTTAATTAAATCTATTTCTGGAATTCGAGGAACAATTGGCGGTGCACCTGGAGAAGGTTTATCCCCGCTAGATGTTGTTAAATTTTCAGCAGCTTATGGTACTTGGCTTCAGAATAGAAATAATGCTAAAAAATTAAACGTTGTTCTTGGAAGAGATGCGCGTATTTCAGGACCGCTTGTGCGCGATTTAGTGAGTTCAACGCTGCGAAGCTTGGGGATTAATGTGATTGATCTTGGACTTTCTACTACACCAACGGTTGAAATGGCTGTAGTTATGGAGAAAGCACACGGAGGAATAATTCTCACGGCAAGTCATAACCCTAAAGAATGGAATGCGCTGAAACTTTTGAATGAAAAAGGTGAGTTTATTTCAGGGGCTGATGGTTCTGAAGTTTTAAGTATCGCAGAACAAGAAAGCTTTTCTTTTGCATTGGTAGATGATCTAGGAAAAAGTATTCAAAAAGAGGATTACTTCGAAAAACATATAGAAGCAATTTTAAAGCTTTCTTATGTGGATACTGATGTAATTCGCAAAGCAAATTTTCACATTGTGGTGGATGCGGTAAATTCAACAGGGGGGATTGTTATTCCTATGTTGTTAGAAGCGCTTGGAGTCAAAAAGATATCCTTGATTCATTGTGAACCTACTGGAGATTTTGCACATAACCCTGAACCACTTCCAGCTCATTTAACGGATTTATCTAAAGCTATTGTTGAACAGAAAGCAGATGTAGGAATTACCGTTGATCCAGATGTGGATCGATTGGCAATGGTGTGTGAGGATGGTTCTATGTTTGGCGAGGAATATACTTTAGTAGCTGTAGCTGATTATGTGCTTTCTAAAAATGGAGGAGCTACGGTCTCTAATTTATCAAGTACACGAGCATTAAGGGATGTTACGGAAAAATATGGTCATAAGTATTATGCTTCTGCTGTGGGCGAGGTGAATGTTGTTGAGAAAATGAAGGAAGTTAATGCCGTAATCGGTGGTGAAGGAAATGGAGGGGTAATTCTACCTGAACTTCATTATGGTAGAGACGCATTAGTTGGAATTGCTATTTTCTTAACACACTTGGCGAACACTGAATTGAAGGCTACTCAATTGAGAGATAGCTATCCAAAATATACTATTTCGAAAAATAAAATTCAGTTAACACCAAATATTGATGTTGATGGCGTATTAAAAGATATGTCTTCAAAATACGCTCATGAAGAGGTGGATCAAACGGATGGTGTTAAAATATATTTTGAGAAAGAATGGGTCCATCTACGAAAAAGTAATACAGAGCCAATAATTCGTGTTTATTCAGAAAGCGAAAATGAAACGAAGGCAGTTCAATTGGCTGAGAAAATTATAGACGAAATTAATACGTTGATTTAATTAATGAAGCAGGTATATTTAGATAACGCAGCAACAACGCCTATTGATCCTTTGGTGGTAGAGGAGATAACGACTGTTCTAAGTAGTGTTTACGGAAACCCCTCTTCAACACATGCCTTTGGTCGTAAGGCAAAAGCGTTTATAGAAACAGCGAGAAGAACCGTTGCAAATAGTATTTCTGCTCAGCCTTCTGAAATTTTATTCACTTCGGGTGGTACTGAAGCAGATAATATGGCGGTGTATTGTGCCGTAAATGATTTACAGGTAAAACATATTATTACATCTCCAATAGAGCATCACGCTGTACTTCATACTGTGCAAGCGTTCTGTCAAAATTATTCGGAAGTAACTTATTCGATGGTGAGTCTTGACGAAAAAGGAAATGTTAATCTAGCTCACTTAGAGGAGTTGTTAGCCTCGTCCGAAAGCAAGACCTTGGTTTCGCTAATGCATGCAAATAATGAAATTGGAACGCTACTTCCTATTCAAGAGGTGGGTACCTTGTGTAGAAAATATGACGCCTTTTTTCATTCGGATACCGTTCAGACAATGGGGCATTATACTTTTAATTTAAAGGAGCTTGAAGTAGACTTTTTAACATGTGCAGCACACAAACTTCACGGTCCGAAAGGGGTGGGTTTTCTATATGTAAATAAAAGGTTGACTGTCTCACCATTGATTCATGGTGGATCTCAAGAAAGAGGATTGAGAGGGGGGACGGAAAATATTTATGGTATTGTTGGATTATCAAAAGCATTGGAACTAGCCAATGAAGGCATAAATAAGCATCAGCAACATGTGAAAGAATTAAAGGCTTATATGATAAGTCGATTACAAGAAGAACTGGAAGGTGTAGTTTTTCATGGTGAAATATTGAAAGACAAAAGTTTATACACTGTATTGAATGTATGTTTACCTGCTTCGGATAAGTCGGATATGCTGTTGTTTACTTTAGACTTAAAGGGGATTGCTTGCTCTGGAGGTTCTGCTTGTTCTTCGGGATCTAATAAAGGTTCACATGTGTTGGAAGCAATAGGAGCAGACACATCGCGTCCTAATGTACGTTTTTCATTTTCTAGATTTACTACAAGGGAAGAAATAGACTATACAGTAGATACGCTGAAAGAAATTTATGCTACGCAATTAATTTGATAAGAATTCATTTTGTGCATCTTTCATGTATAACCAAAATACAGATGTAATATACTTTTCATGTTTTAGAAATACATCAACTCCTAAATTAAGAGAGTTGTGAAAGCTCAAACGCTGACTAATTCCATTACACGCAAAGTTAAGGCCTTCTCTTTTGTCGTAGTTGTGGATCCAACGTCCAGAATATATGCGATGTAGTAAAAAGAGAAAACGCTGATCATATTCAAATGTGTGACCTTCGAAGCTGTAGTTATTCTCGTTTAAAGCAAATCGAAAAAAATCATCTACATAAGTAAAAAAGTTTTTTTTATGAAATTTAGACCAATGTAATGCGAGCAGGTGGTCAAAATATAGATCGATAGCAATAGATGAAACTTTTGGAAGATCATTGTACAATGAGCGTGATAAATCTTTAACGATTGAATGAGAGTCAATAAAATCATCTATCTTTCGATGCAATACTAACCCTTTATACACAACAGGAGGGAATCTGTTTTCTAAACGTCCTTTTACAAAATCGCCGTATAGGTTGGCAAGCATGATAGGGTAATCGTTTTCCGAAAAATATAGATGTCCTAAAAAATTCATTAATGGTAAAGGTATAAAAAAGAGTAGGACTTCAATGGTTCATATATTGTAAGTAAGCGTTAAAATCAAAAAAAAAGAGACAGAACAGGCGTTCCATCTCTTTTTCTTATTTAATCAACCTAACCACCTAAATCGATACAAAGATAATTCAGTTTTTGAAAACTCAACACTGTTTTTAGTCAAGTTCGACTAATAGGATGAAATATTCGACAAATTAGTTTCTATATAATGTGGACTTAACCGCTTTAACAATTTTATCTACATTCGGAAGTGCTGCTTCCATTAATGTAGGAGAAAAAGGAAACGGGGTATCCGATTGCGTAAGTCTTA
>SKHH01000132.1 GCA_007117055.1 Lishizhenia sp.
GAGCAAGGATATAACCGCGTGTTAGTAAATGATGAACCTTACACACTTTCTGAATTAGATACTTTTTCCGATTTAACCATTACCGCTATTGCTTTGGTAATTGACCGAATAAGTGTAGATAGTGAAAGTGATGAAAATAACGCTCGAATTGCTGATTCTGTGCAATTGGCATTTATAGAAGGAAAAGGTGAATGTATAATTGATTTTCCAAAAGAAAACGAGCAACTTTCTTTTTCCAATCGCTTTGAGTTGGATGGCATGACTTTCACAGAGCCTAGTTTACACTTTTTCACCTTCAATAACCCCTATGGTGCGTGTCCAACATGTGAAGGTTTTGGAAGTATCATTGGTATTGATGAAAATTTGGTGATTCCAAATCGCAAAATATCTGTGTATGAAGGAGCTGTTGCCCCGTGGAAAGGAGATAAACTCGGCAAATATTTGGATCGTTTCATTCTATCCTCTGCGCATTATAATTTCCCTATTCATCGACCAATAGAGGAGTTAACAGATGAGGAATATCAATTTTTATGGGACGGTGGAGGTAAAATAACAGGGATTAACGCCTTTTTCAAAAAAATCGAAGAAAAGCTATACAAAATTCACAACCGTGTTTTACTCGCTCGTTATCGCGGGAAAACTACTTGTCCAGATTGCAAAGGTACGCGTTTGAGAAAAGATGCCAATTATGTAAAAATTGACGGCAAGAGTATGTCGGACATTGTTTTACAAAGCATAACCGATAATCTAGCATTTTTTAATACGATATCGCTAAACGCACACGACCAACAAGTCGCTTCTCGTATTTTAGTAGAAATAAAAAATAGGCTCAATTGGTTAAACGAGGTTGGTCTAGGTTATTTAAGCTTAAATCGCCAAGCAAACTCATTGTCTGGGGGCGAATCACAACGCATCAACCTTGCCACTTCTTTGGGCAGTAGTTTGGTAGGTTCTATGTACATTCTAGACGAACCTAGTATTGGACTCCACCCTAAAGACACGCAGCGATTGATTAAAGTATTACACGAACTTAGGGATTTAGGAAATACAGTAATAATTGTTGAGCACGAAGAAGCAATTATGGAAGCAGCCGATGAAATAATCGACATTGGTCCAAGAGCAGGAATTCATGGCGGAGAAATCGTTTTCCAAGGAAACCATGCAGAATTAATTCATGCGGACTCTAGTATTACAGCAGATTACCTCACCCATCGCAAAGAAATTCCTGTCCCAAAAAAACGCAGAATTGCTCGCGATTTTATACAAATCACGGGAGCATCAGAGCATAACTTAAAAAACATTGACGTTCGTTTCCCGCTTCATTCTCTTGTTTGCGTCACTGGCGTTAGTGGATCAGGAAAATCTACGTTGATTTCTTCCATTTTATATCCAGCATTGCGAAAAAAACTGGGAATACATGGAGACAAAGTTGGTCGCTATAAAGAAATCACAGGAGACTTTTCAGCCATTGAAGCCATTGAGTATATTGATCAAAATCCAATTGGTAGATCCTCTAGAAGTAATCCGGTAACTTACGTTAAAGCATTTGATGAAATACGCGAGCTTTTTGCTAGGCAACAAGCTGCTAAAATTCAAGGTAGAAAAGCCGGTTATTTCAGTTTTAACGTGCCGGGAGGAAGATGCGAAATGTGTGAAGGAGAAGGCATAATAACCGTATCCATGCAATTTATGGCCGATGTTCACCTTACTTGTGAAGCTTGTAATGGAAAGCGCTATAAATCAGAAGCACTTGAAATTACGTACCGCGATAAAAGCATCGCCGATATCCTCGATATGAATATTGAAAGTGCTTTATCATTTTTTAAAGAAGGAACTTCACGATTAGAGGAAAAAGTAGTTGAAAAAATTCAGCCACTTGTAGACGTTGGTCTCGGATATTTATCCATGGGGCAGCCCTCCTCTACCCTTTCAGGTGGAGAAGCTCAACGTATCAAATTGGCTTCTTTTTTATCGAAAGGAAACAAATCTCAACCCACCTTATTTATCTTTGATGAGCCCACAACAGGATTGCATTTCTACGACATTGAAAAGTTGTTAGACGCTTTTAATAGACTCATTGATGTGGGACATTCGATTGTAGTGATAGAACACGATATGGATGTCGTAAAATGCGCCGATTATCTTATTGATCTAGGTCCTGTAGGAGGAGAAGAAGGAGGGGCGTTACTTTTCCAAGGAAAACCCGAGGACTTGATTAACTGTAAAGAAAGTTATACTGCTCATTTTTTGACCCCTAAACTTAACAAGTGACACATAATGGATTTTACCAAAACTCAATTCGTCGACCATTTAATCGTCCTTCAACAGCAAAACAAAGAAGAATTGAATCGTCATTTTCGTGATTTACAAGAAGCTTTACAGCAAGAACAAAAAAGCACCGCTGGCGACAAACACGATACAGGGAGAGCAATGATTCATTTGGAACAAGAAAAAATGAGTCGCCAACTTAATGAATTAAAAAAAACTATTCAACAATTACATCAACTAAAACAAAATCAATCTACCCCCGAAATAATTGGTTTTGGTTCATTAATTCAAACAGCAGATCATTATATTTTACTCGGTATAGGTTTGGGAAAAGTAATATTCGAAAAACACACCATTTTGTGCGTCAGTATGGACGCTCCACTTGCTCAGCAGGTTTTAGGCAAATCTGTGAGAGAAACGTTTATGTTAGCAGGAAAATCAACAGCTATTTTGTCGGTTTTGTGATATATTATAGTTCTTAACAGAAACTTCGTTCATCACGAAATTTTACTCCAATTGGGTTTAGATTGAAGTACACGTTTCAATTCCAGTTTAATGCGCTGATAATCAGGTTTTTTTAATTGAGGATCATGCTTTAGTAGGTCCTTGGCTGCATTTCTGGCAGCGCTTACAATTTGTCCGTCCCTCGCTAAATCAGCGATATTGAGATTGAGTATGCCACTTTGCTGTGTTCCCATGATATCACCAGGACCACGAATTTCGAGATCTACCTCGGCAATTTTAAATCCATCATTGGTATTTACCATGGTTTCTAACCTTCTTTTTCCTTCCTTGGAAATTTTGTTACCCGTCATTAAAATACAATACGACTTCTCCGCTCCACGACCCACTCTTCCTCTTAACTGATGCAACTGAGAAAGTCCAAATTTTTCAGCGCTTTCAATTACCATTACAGAAGCATTTGGAACATTTACCCCTACTTCAATAACAGTCGTTGCGACCATAATTTGAGTTTCTCCTTTGGCAAATCTTCTCATTTCAAAATCCTTATCCTCTGGTTTCATTTTACCATGAACAATACTAACTTGATACGAGGGCTTTGGAAATGCTTTCGAAATCGCTTCAAACCCACTCATTAAATTTTGATAATCTAATGTTTCCGACTCTTCAATTAAAGGGTAAACAATATACACTTGTCTTCCGATTGAAATCTCTTTTCGGATGAAATCAAATACTTTAATGCGACTTTTTTCGAAATAATGAACTGTTTGAATCGGTTTTCGACCCGGTGGTAATTCATCAATCACAGACACATCTAAATCACCGTAAAACGTCATCGCAAGCGTACGAGGAATGGGAGTTGCTGTCATGACTAATACATGCGGAGGAAGCGTATTTTTTTTCCATAACCTGGCCCGCTGAGCAACACCAAAACGATGTTGTTCATCAATGACCACAATTCCCAAATTTTGAAATTTCACTTTTGGTTCTAATAACGCATGTGTTCCTATCAATATCGCAACCTCTCCAGATTCAAGTCCTTCGTGAATCACTTTTCTTTTCGCAGTGCGCACCGAACCAGTCAAAAGTTCTACACGTAAATTCAACGGCTGAAGCAATTCATGAATTGTTTCAAAATGTTGTTGGGCTAAAATCTCTGTTGGCGCCATAATTGCTGCTTGAAATCCATTTCCCACAGCAAATAACATGGACAATAATGCGACTAAAGTTTTACCACTTCCTACGTCCCCTTGCAGCAGGCGGTTCATGTGTTCACCACTTTTCAAATCACCATAAATTTCTTTAACTACTTTTTTTTGTGCTCCCGTCAATTCAAACGGAATATGTTCATCGTAAAACGTTTGAAAAAC
The DNA here is from genome assembly GCA_007117055.1 of Lishizhenia sp. Classification (GTDB taxonomy): domain Bacteria; phylum Bacteroidota; class Bacteroidia; order Flavobacteriales_D; family Crocinitomicaceae; genus CSBr16-161. Next base: position 4,101 of record SKHH01000132.1, read on the forward strand.
AGTTCCTGGAGATTTGAAAACAAATCCTTTTTTCTTTCCTGAGCTCCCCATTTTTCGAATAAGTAATTCAAGTTGCAAAAAAAAGAGTTCTTCAAATTTTAACCTGAATCGTGCTTTTTGTACTGACTCTAAATCATACGGCACATGTAACTGCTTAAATGCCTGATCCCTTCCCATTAATTTATACTGCTGTAAAAAATCAATCGGGAAAATTTCGGGTACTTTACATTTGGGGTCTTGGGTCAACTGAAAAGTTAATTTTTCAATTCCTTTGGAATGCAAGCCTTTATTGGACAATTTTTCTCCACTGTTGTATACCGGTTGCAATCCTTTTTGCGTTGCGACTTCCGCCAATGGTGTAATATCCGGGTGCGGAATATTCCAAACTCCACCATAACGTTGCGGTTTTCCATACACCTGATAACTCTCCCCTACTTTAATAGCGTTTTTAATCCATGTAACTCCTTTAAACCAAATGAGCTCAAGTGCACCAGAACCATCGTTAAAAACAGCTTTCAATCTTTTTTTTCTCCCCACACCTGATTCATGCATTCCAGTGATTTTCCCTTTCAACTGAACATGACCTTCTAAGCCTGTTAATTGACCAATTGTATGATATTTAGAGCGATCAATATAACGAAAAGGAAAATGATTGATTAACTCCCAAAAATTGGTGAAACCCATCTCACTTCGCAGTACTTTTCCTCTTTCGGGACCTACTCCTTTTAAATACTCAATGGGTGTATTAAAAAAATCATTCACAAAGACGAAAATAATAAAAAAGTGGGGTTTAAGATTAGATACTTTTATTAATCGTTTGAGTAAATTTTCTTGGCTATCGATTATTCCTCTTTAAAAATGTTTTAAGGGTGTTTCACATCACTAGCTTGAAGTGATTAGTTATTCTCAATTAAGGTTAAAAAACAAAGAATATTTGTTTCCTTCAATCTGTTACATTAACTTTAATCTAAAAAATGAAAATTAAAGATAAGGTTTTCTTAATTACGGGAGCTGCGAATGGCATAGGTCGCGCCTTAACTATTCAAATAATTAAAAATGGAGGAAAGGTTGTAGTAACAGATATCGATAAAAAAGGAATAGAAAAAACCATTTCACTCGCTTCGGCAGATTCTAGTAAAACACTTGGAATCGTACTTGATGTTACCAATAAAAAAGAAATCGAATCACTTCCAGAAAAAGTAATTTCAAATTTTGGACAAATCGACTGCATCATTAACAATGCGGGAATTATTCAACCGTTTGTACCCATAGAAGAATTAGAAGAAAGTAAAACAGAACAGTTAATGAATATTAATTTTTACGGCACTTATCATTTGACACGTGTTTTTTTGCCTTACTTAAAGAAGCGAGAAGTTGCGAATATTACCAATATCTGTAGCATGGGAGGTTTTATCCCTTTTCCAGGTCAATCCGTTTACGGTGCCTCCAAAGCAGCTGTTAAGCTCATGACAGAGGCCTTATATGTAGAACTGCTAGATACTAATGTAGAGGTAACATTAATTTTCCCAGGGGCTGTGCGAACAGAAATAATGAAAAATTCTGGTTTAAAAGTAATAGCTAAAAATTCGGATATGGAAAACAAAAGCATTACGGCCGAAAATGCAGCGCAACAAATTGTTCAAGCTATTGTAAAAGGTCGATTTAAGGTAATGGTTGGAAAAGATGCTAAAATGCTTAACTTTTTATATCGTTTAGCGCCTACATGGGCATCGAAATTGATTGCAAAACAAATGAAGGTAATGTCCAACTAAATCATTCTTATTCAATTTGAAAGTTGGTTTGAAAAATGACATACATGCACCTTTTGTGATATTTAAAATAAAAACTTTTTAAAAGCCTATTTATATTTCGTACATTTGAATATATGGATGAATTTAATCATTTATACAAGGAAAAACCTGAATTATCGAAAAAAGAAAGAAAAGGACATATTTCTATTACCATCCTTTCGATAATCATCTTTGCTTTAACGTTTTCGTTAATTATAGATGACTATTGCATCATTCTTTCCCTTGTTGCTGTATTACTCTTTCATGAATTAGGTCATTACCTAACAATGAAGAAGTTTGGTTATAAAAATTTGAAAATGTTATTCATTCCTTTTATGGGCGCGATGGTACAAGGGAATAAAAAATATTACTCTCAAAAAGAAAGTACCATTATGTTGTTCGCAGGTCCAGTACCAGGAATTCTTCTGGGTTTTTTATGCTTACATGTTGGTATAGGGTATGAAAACCATTGGTTAATACAAATTGGAACACTTTTCTTTCTCATTAATCTTTTTAACCTACTACCCATTGAGCCATTAGACGGTGGTCAGCTCATGCGCGTGCTTTTTGCAAAATATACTGATATTATCCAGTTAGTTCTAACTTTTCTAGCTTCTTTAATTTTGATTGCCTTAGGTTGGTGGTTCGAAGCTTGGATCATAGTATTTTTTGGATTTTTTATTGGGTTTAAAGTTAAAACGCTTTATCGCAAACACTTGATACGAAATGAGCTTAGGAAACAATCGATTTCTTATGTTTCTCGATATGAAAACCTTTCCAATGAGGTGTATTACAGTATTAAAAATGTACTTTTTATTCATATACCAATATTAAAGAAAATTCAAGAAGAAACAGAGGAGAATCACTTTGATCAACTTATGGCAAATCAAGTAAACAATGTATTGATACCTCCATTAAAAAAAGATATTTCAGGTATTCACAGAATGGCGTTTATTCTTTTATGGATTGTCTTATTTGTTGCAGCCTTTTTATTTATATTTAACCTCGAAATTAATATCATTCGAGATGCTTTTCAAA
>SKHH01000026.1 GCA_007117055.1 Lishizhenia sp.
TACGGAGATTGGATAGACCCTGTATCGGCTGAAAATTAATGGGATTACGTTTTAAATTTGAGAAAACAAGTTAAGCTCGATAAGGCAATGTTTTCAACATATAAACACTTAAAAATAAAACTATTAAGGAGTTAAGTTTCATTAAGGGTTTACTTCTTAATTTCCTTCATTCCTAAATGGTTTTAAAAACCAGCGCAACTTTTGATCTTTTACTTACTCAACAATCTCCAAGTCGATTTGCTTTTTGAAGGTGTCTACTCCGATTATTTTCACCTTTACTTTGTCTCCAAAGTTGTATTCATCCTTGTAGTTTCTTCCGATGATGGCAAATTTATCGGCGTCGAAATAATAGTTGTCCCCAGGAATAGAATGCATGGTAACCATACCTTCACAGTAATTTTCATCCATACGTACAAACAGACCAAAATCTGCCAAGCCTGAAACCGTTCCGATAAATTCTTCGCCAACCTTGTCTTTTACAAACTTCACTTGAAAAAACTTGTTGGATTCTCGTTCAGCATCCGTCGATTTACGTTCTTGAGCAGAAATATGTTTACACGTTTCCTGCAGTTTATTCCCATAATTTACCTCTTTATTATTCAGTTTATTAAACAAGATTCGATGTACCACTAAATCAGCATAACGCCTAATCGGTGAGGTAAAGTGAGTATAATGAGAAAACGCTAATCCATAATGACCGATATTTACCGTTTCATAGGTGGCTTTTGCCATAGAGCGTATAGCCATCGACTGAATCAGAGAATGTTCAGGAGTTTTTCGTGTTTTATCAAATAGCTCATTTAATTGGCGAGAAACTTGTTCTAAACCACCAAACTTAAGGTCGTATCCAAATTTATCCACGAAAGTAGAAAAGGTATTGATTTTTTCTATATCCGGTTTGTCGTGAACACGGTAAATAAAGTTGGTATTGGATTCTTTTTTTCCTTTAAGTTCACCCACATAATGTGCAACTCGTTTGTTGGCCAGTAGCATGAACTCCTCAATAAGCTTATGGGCGTCTTTTGATACTTTATGCACTACCTCAACAGGCTCACCATTTTCATCCAGCTTGAAACGAACTTCTTCTGACTCTATACTTAATGCACCACTTTTCAATCGTTTTTTTCGAAGTTTTTTAGCGATAGCATTTAGCGTTAAAATTTCTGTTTTTAATGTATCGCTTTTGTTTTCAATAACCTCTTGTGCGTCTTCATAAGCAAAACGATAATCGGAGTAAGTAACCGTTTTTCCAAACCATTCCTTGTAAATTTTACCTTTATCATCGATCTCTACCACCACAGAAAAAGTGTATTTATCTTCATTTGGGCGTAACGAACACGCTACGTTGGACAACTGTTCAGGCAGCATGGGAATAACTCGGTCTACCAAATAGGTAGAGTTTCCTCTTTTGTGGGCTTCCTTGTCCATGGCAGTACCTTCTTGCACGTAGTGACTAACATCAGCAATGTGAATACCCACTTCATAATGACCATTTTCTAGTACTTTAAAAGACAAGGCATCATCAAAATCTTTAGCGTCAAAAGGATCAATGGTGAAAGTAAGCACATCCCGCATGTCACGTCGTGTTTTTATTTCTTCTTCATCCAGTTGTATTGAAACTTTTTCAGCGGCATCAATTACCTCTTGTGGAAAGGTTACTTCTAAATCATTTTTAAACAGAATACCGAGCATTTCTGCATCGTTGTCACCTGGACGTCCTAATACCTCTGTAACTTCTCCATAGGGGTTGTCTACACCTTTCGGCCAAGAAGTAATTCTTCCCATTACTTTATCCCCCTCTTTGGCGCCACTTAGCTTTTCCAACGGAATGTAGAGGTCGATGTTTATTTTTTGGTTGTCGGTAATTAAGAAAGCAAAGTTTTTACTGAGCTTTATTTCACCAACAAAAAGATTAGTTTTGCGGTCGATAACTTCTGTAACAACACCTTCTGTTTTTCCATTTTTTTTGGAATACAATTCAATTTTAACGATGTCCCCATGTAAGGCGCGATTCATGTTTTTTGCAGAAACATAAACATCTTGATCTCTTCCTTCAATAATAATGTACCCTCCTCCTCTTGAAGTAGCATCTACAACTCCAACAAGATCTGTGTTTTCCAGGTTTAGGCTAAAATTCCCACGCGAAAACTCGTTGAGGTATCCTTCTGATTTTAATTCAATTAAAGCTTCTAATACAAGCTTTCTTGTGTTGCTATCTTTGATTTGAAGTTGTTCTGAAATGTGTTTATAGTTAAGTTGACTTTCAGGATCGTTATTAAAAATTTTTCGAATGGCAGTTTTTAATTGTGACTTGAACTTTTTTTGAGGAGAACTCTTTTTATTCCCTTTCCGTTTATTTTTTCTACTCATGTATGGTATTATCCTTAATATTTGTTGTAAAGTTACATTAAATTTATTGCGTCGTCAAAAAAGTTGTTTAGACTTGTTCTAATCTTAATGTTATGGTAAACAATCCGTCTAAATTTTTGTAAATTTGTATAAACACACATAAATAAGAAACATCATGAAAGAAAGAATAGAAAAAGCATTAAACGATCAAATTAAAAAAGAAGCGTCATCAAGTCAGTTTTACTTAGCAATGGCTTCGTGGGCAGAAACGAAAGGGTTAAATGGAACAGCTAAGTTTTTGTACCAACACAGTGACGAAGAGCGCTTTCACATGTTAAAGCTTGTAAAGTTTGTAAATGAAAGAGGAGGAAACGCTCTTATTCCTGCACTAGAAAAGCCGCCTGTGAATTATGAAACACTGGAAAACATTTTTGAGTCCTTGCTTGAGCATGAAATGGAAGTTACAGAAAGCATCAATAATTTAGTAGATATTTGCCTTCAAGAAAAAGACTATACTACTCATAATTTTGTGCAGTGGTATGTTTCTGAACAATTAGAAGAAGAAGCACTTGCACGAACTATTTTGGATAAGTTACGCATGATTGGTTCTGACAAAGGTGGGTTGTATTTATTTGATAGAGATTTAGAAAATTCAGCTATTTCTCCAGATCCAGCTGCTCAATAATTGCTAGTGAATTAATGAGTATTCGTTTAATAGTATTTGTTACATTCGTAACGAGCTTATGGTCTTGTGTTTTAGGACAAGACCATTTGCAGTTTAAGAGCTATACAATTAACGATGGACTTTCTCAAAGTGTAGTATTTAATGTAGCACAAGACGGTTTTGGTGCGTTGTGGATTGCTACACAAGATGGAATTAACCGTTTTAACGGAAAGGAGTTTGACGTTTTTTCTTCGGATCAAGGGTTTAACATATCCAATGACTATATTCATGATGTTAAAAAGGACGAAAAAGGTAATTTATGGTTTGCTTCAAACAATGGATTAATTACTTATCAAACAAAGAAAGAGCGCTTTAATTCTTATCATGTTCCTGAAAAAGATCGTTTAGAACTGAGGTCTTTACTTCCCGATAAAAACGGAAATGTTTGGGTGGGAACAGCGCAAGGTGAATTATATCGCTTTGAAATAGAAAAAGAGGAGTTTACGCTGGCTTACGCTACCGATCAAGCCTCTGCGATTGTAGATCTTTATGTGCTTAAAAACACGGTATATATTGCAACGGAGTACGAAGGAGTCTTTGCTTACAATGTTCAGGACAAATCAGTTAAAGCTTTTCTTTTTCCAGACTATGACGATGTAGAAGGCCAAATCAAGGTAAATGCATTTGTGGCCTCTTCAATAGAGCAGTTGTTGGTTTCTACAAATAAAGGAGTTCATCAATTACCGCATTCAAAAGGAGGATATTTAGAAAGACCAAAGGGTTTTTTGGAAGAGTTTGAGCAGGTCAATGTTACGGATATTCTTTTTCTATCGCAAGAACGATTTATTGTTGCTTCTGATAATCAAGGCTTGTTTTTAGTAAGCTCAGTAGAGGACTCCTTAGATATTGTCAACTATACTGCTGACTTTTTTCAGCAGGGATCTATTAATTCAGATCGTATTCACCGTCTCTTCCTGGATAAAAAGGGAGTGGTTTGGGTGGCTACTCAACGCGGTTTAAATAGTTTTAATCCTTTTAATGAAGGGTTTAGAGGGGTAAGTTACTCCGTAAATTTAGAAAAAGGGTTGCCTTCTCAAAATGTATGGGGGTTTGGAGAAGATGAGCGTGCTAATTTTCTCTTTGTAGCCGGAGATCACGGTGTTACCCGTTATGACAGAAGAAAGCACCTTTTTCACCATTTTTTTAGAGTTTCAGAAAGCAATGAAGACCACACGACCTTAGGGTTGCACGTGTTGAGTAAAAGTAAGGCGATTGTTGCCTCTTTTGACGGACTTTATATGCTCACTATTTCGGAGGAAAATCCTGAAGAGTATCGTTTTGAACCGCTATTTACATCTAAAAGCGGTATTCGAGATGTAGAAAAAACATATACCATTTTGCCTTATAATGAACCTGATGTTTATTTAGTAGGAACGCGAGCAGGGGCGTATTTGATAAACATTGAAACTAACGAAATAGAACTGTTTCAAAATGACCCTTTAGACTCAAATACAATTGGTTCAGGGCCTGTGAGGCTCTTGTTTAAAACAGCACAGTTTAGCGAAGATCAAAACGAAGAAAAGTTTTTTTTATGTCCCAGTTCGGGCGGAATTTATGAACTCGTTAGAACACCTGATAATGCTTTGGATGTGGTTGCTTCTAAAGAGTTTGAACCTTTGGTGAATCTTTCGGGTAATTATTTTACAAGTGTCGTAGAATTGGACAATGGAGTGTTTTATTTTGGCACAATGGGTGGGGGAGTATACATGTATGATTCCAACGAAAAAGAGATCAAAAACTACAGTCGTTCGAATGGAATGCCGAATAATGTAGTTTACGGAATAGAGAAGTCTCCAGAAGAACAACGTTTATGGATTTCCACCAATAGAGGTTTAGTGAAAATGGAGCTAAACTCAGGTCGATTTATCACCTTTTCTGAAAATGATGGTTTGTTGAGTGACGAACTAAATTTGGGTGCGAGCTTTACCTCTAAAAATGGTGAAATATACATTGGTGGGATACAAGGATTTAACTATTTTGACCCGTCACAGGATATTACCCGTCAAAGTCCTTTGAATGTGTTTTTCACACGCTTAGAAATTGATAATAGAGTAGCGACCCCTCAGCAAAGCCCATTTTTGGAAAAAGCGATAGGCTACACGAAAACCTTAACTCTTCCGTATCATTTGCGTAGTTTGTCGATTTCCTTCTTTGCGGATGACTTGAGTAACCCAGATCGTATCGAGTATAAATATACACTTGGAGGTTCGGATGAGGTGTATGAATTTATTGGAAATACAAGTCAACTGAGGTTTTCTAGTTTGTCTCCTGGAGAGTATGCACTGTCTGTTTATGCACGTCATTATAACGGAGAATGGGATATGAATCCTGCACAGTTAACCATTATTATTAAAGCGCCTTTTTGGTTGTCTTGGTGGTTTTATGCTTCTATTATTGTGGTAATTGCTTTAGTGGTGTTGGTGTTGGTGCGCAGAAGTATTGAAAAAGAACGAAGACAACAAGTGCGTTTGGAACTAAAAATTGCCGAAAGAACAAGAGAAATTCGTGAGAAATCCCTCGAAATTGAACGTCAAAAGGTTACACTTGAAAAACAAAAAGTAGACCTTGAAAAAGAGAAGGAAAAATCGGAACGCCTTCTTAGCAATTTATTACCTAAAGATACAGCTACTCAGCTTAAAAAAGACGGTCGTTCTGCTGCCCGTGATTTTAGCCTTGTGACGGTGATGTTTACCGATTTTGTTGGGTTTACCCAAGTGGCGGAAAACATGAACGCAAAGGATTTGGTGGATATTCTTGATCGGTTTTTTAGGAAGTTTGATGAAATTATAGACACCTACGATTTAGAAAAAATTAAAACCATTGGTGACTCCTATATGAGTGCGGGTGGTGTTCCTATACGAAACAAAACGAACCCCATCAATACGGTGTTAGCAGCGATTAAAATTCAAGACTACATGCGTGAACGTAAGGAGGAGGCGCTTAAGAATGGCGATCACGTATGGAAATTGAGAATTGGTATCAACACAGGTCCAGTTTCTGCAGGTGTGATTGGAACAAAACGGTATGCTTACGATGTGTGGGGGAGAACGGTAAACAGAGCACAGCGAATGGAACAAATCTGTACCCCAGAAAAAATTTCCATTTCAGAAGACACCTATGAATACGTGCACCCTTATTTTGAATTTGAAGACAAAGGAAAAGTAGTCACTAAAAGCGGTTTGGAGATTAACATGTATGAGGTGGTGGCAATTAAAAATGAACTATCCATAGACGGAAAAGGAATTTTACCGAACGAAGATTTCCATAAACTGGTGCACTTGCATGTGTTCAGTAAAATAAATTACACCAAAGCGGAACGTTTCATCATGCAAAAACTAGGCGCAGAGTTAGATAAAAAACTCCACTACCATAGTATTGCACACACAAAAGATGTCACCCGACAAGCAGAACGCATCGCGCTAGGAGAAGGAATTACCGACGAGGATTTATTCCTGCTAAAAACAGCAGCATCATACCATGATGCAGGATTTGTGCACCAATACGAAAAGAACGAAGTAATCGGCGCTAAAATGGCTGAGGAAATCCTTCCGAACTTTGGTTATACGGTAGAACATATTAACCGCATAAAATCCTTGATTTTTGCTACGCAAGTTCCGCATCAACCTAAAAATAAATTGGAAGAAATTATGTGTGATGCTGATTTGGATTATTTGGGAAGAGATGATTTTCACGAAATCGCCGACCGACTGCGCCGAGAACTCCGAGAACACGGAAAAATCGACAGCGACAGAAAGTGGGATGAAATTCAAGTAAGCTTTTTAAGTCAACACCGCTTCTTCACAAGAACCTCCATAGAAACCAGACGCGCAAAGAAAGTGGAAAACTTAGAA